>NZ_JAMQOL010000029.1:0-119460 GCF_023717965.1 Paractinoplanes hotanensis
AGGCACACCATCTACCGCCGCTGGGAAGGCAAGGACGAGCTGATCCTGGCCGCCATCGCCTGCACCGACTCGGCCGATCTGGGCCCGGACGGCCTGCCGGACACCGGCACACTACGCTCAGACTTCCTGGCCTTGCTGGACCCGAACTGGATGGGCGGCAACGAGCGGCGCCTGCGCATCCTGAGCAGTGTCTCGGCCATGATCACCCGCACCCCCAGGGCCGTGGACGCCGTGACCAAGGCCATCGTTGACCCGTCGACCGCCGCCTACCGGTTCCTGATCCAGCGGGCCGTCGATCGGGGCGAATACGCCCCGCCGCGCGACCTCGACGCTCTGGCACAGGTGATCCCGTCGATGGCAGCCTACCGAGCGTTCTTCATGCAGCAGGTCGTCGACGAGGAGTTCATGCTCTCGATCATCGACGGCGTCGTGCTGGCCGCACTTCGCGAACCATCCGCTGCCAACCACTGAGGAGCCATGCTGATCCACAGCAACATCTGGCCTCGACATGGCTGCTTTACGCCGCACCGGCCGTGAGGTCGACGACGGACTGGGCCAGCTCGACTCCGACCGCCGGGCCGGTTTTCCTCGCCGACCGGCGCGCCGCGGCAGCGGGACGCCGCGCGCCGGCCTTGGGCGACATCTGCCTAGATCAACTGCTTTCCGTTGTTTTTGGTCTGGAAACTACGGGCGGCCCTTCACCGCGCCGTCGTCGATCGTCTGCCACGGGCTGTACGCCACCGACGAGGTGATGCCCCACGGCGTGAGAACCCTGTCGTGGGCGGCCATCGCCCGTCGTAAGGCGGCCTGGTCCGCCGTGTCGGTGTAGCCGGCAGCGAGCGTCTTGCCCCGGTTGGCCGCCACCCGCCCGCGCGGCACCCAGTCCGGCGGCCCGCGAGCGGTAGTCCAGCGGCAAGCATGAGCAGCCCTCGACGATCGATCGCTTCGCCTGAACGCCTTCTCTCAGGATTTTCTTGCCTTCACCGGTCACGACGGCGGCTCTCAGGAAAGCCTGGCGGATTACTGGATTCCAAATAACAGCAATCCGGTAATCCAAAAACACCCCAAAGCGGGGGACACCATAATCACTGCTATGTTGTAACCGGGGGTCGCCCGGCTTCGGCACGCTCGAGCCTGCTCGACGGCATCCGGACATGCCTGGGATTTCCCGTACACGGCGAGCGCGCGGTAGATGCTGGCGACGCTGGGGTTGCGGCCGGTGCGTTTGCCGGCGGGGATGAACAGGTCGGTCTCTCCGGCGGCGCGCCGGCGCAGCACGGTGTAGAGCATGCCGGCGGTGATGACGGCGGGCCGGACGCCGTTCTTGCCTTTGCGGGCCGCTGCGTCGAGGCCTTCGAGGGTGGCCTCGCGGATGTTCTCCCGCTCGGTCTCGCCCATGGCGGCAAAGAATGCGAACAGCATGCGCGCGGAGCGGCCGGGTCGTAGAGGCCAGATGCCGGCGAGCATTTCCAGGAGGCCGTGCGCGCTGAGGTGGTCGGCCGGCGACCGGCTCGGCGATCCGGGTTGTCAGTGGGTGCTGTCGTCCGTGCCGCCGAGGCGGAGCATGGCGCGGTAGAGCTGCTCGGGGGTGAGGGGCGGCTCGGGGAGTGGGTGGGCGCGTTCGGCGCGGAAGCCGTCGAGCATCAGGTACAGGTGGCGGCGCCAGGCGTGCGGGGCGATTCCGTCGGTCGCCTCGATGATCCGGCTGTGGGACCAGATGACGAAGGCGAGGTCCTCGGGTGCCAGGTCGGGTCGGAGGTGGCCCTGTTCTTGCGCCCGTTCGACGATGCGCACGCCGAGGTCATGGATGCGGGCCTGCTGGCCGGCCAGGCAGGCGTTCTCCGGTAGCCGGATCGAGGCGAAGTCGTTGAAGCCCCGGTCGCGGGCCTGCAGTTCGCACATGGTTTCCAGGAACAGGCACAGTCCTTCCCACGCGTCGTCCATGCTCAGGGCCTGCTCGGCGGCGGCGACCCAGATCGCGA
Source organism: Paractinoplanes hotanensis (assembly GCF_023717965.1). Taxonomy (NCBI): domain Bacteria; kingdom Bacillati; phylum Actinomycetota; class Actinomycetes; order Micromonosporales; family Micromonosporaceae; genus Paractinoplanes; species Paractinoplanes hotanensis. The sequence goes on from NZ_JAMQOL010000029.1 coordinate 1,983, forward strand.
GCTTGCCGGCGAAGACCTCCTGCACCAGGTCCAGCCGAACGGGGAAGTGGTTGTAGAGCGTGCCGATGGCCACCCCTGCACGCTTGGCGACCTGCTCCAGCGATGCCTGCATCCCGTGCTCGGCGAACACGGCCCGGGCGGCGGCCAGCAGCGCGTCGCGATTGCGCTGGGCGTCGCGGCGCAGCGGCCGAGCGGGAGCGGAGGCCGCGGTCGAGGCTGGTGCGCGTTCGGGGGACATATCCCACAGCCTAGCAACTTGAGGATTGCCTCAATTACGGTGCTACGCTTGCCAACAACATGAGGGTCGCCTCATATTGTGCGGCAGTGCTGCTCTGCCAGCTGTGCGCGGCACCCTGCATGCACTCGTACGCCTCACCAACTCCCAGCGGCGCTCGGTCCGGACCGGCCCGCTGCTCACCACGCTGTTGTCATCGAAGGAGAAGCCATGCCCACCATCGCCATCATGGGTGCCGGTCCCGGAATGGGGCTCGCCATCGCCCAGACCTTCGGCAGCCAAGGCCACCAAGTCGCACTGCTGTCGCGGACCCCGGCCAAACTCGAGGCGGTCATCGCCGAACTGACCGGCCAGGGCATCGAAGCGGGGGCCTTCGCCGCCGACGTGACCGACCGGCCCTCGATCGTCGCCGGCCTCGCCGCGGTCAAACAGCGATTCGGGCCGATCGACGTCTTCGAATACTCGCCGTCCAACCCGGCGCTGCCGATGGCCTCCTCCACCGAGCTGACCCACGACAACGTGCAGATCCAGCTCGACTTCTACGTGCACGGCGCCGTGGCGGCGGTCAACCAGGTGCTCCCGGAGATGCTCGCCCGAGGCTCAGGCACGATCCTGTTCACCACCGGCGCCTCATCAGTACGCCCGGAGATGGGCCATGACATGTTCGGCAACGTCGCCCCTGCCGCAGCGTGGCTGCGCAACTGGGCCTACGGACTGCACGCCGCCGCCGCTCCCCGAGGAGTGCAGGTCGGCCACGTCGCCATCGGTGCGTGGATCGCCCGCCAGCCGGGCGCCACCGCGCCCGAAGAGATCGCGCCGCTGTACTGGGACCTGCACACCCACCACGACCAGGTCGAAAAGGTCTTCTTCCCCAGCGAGCAACCCACCTCCTGAGTACATGCCGTTGAGCCGCGTACGCCCTTCGGCTGGGCGACGAAACTGCCCCAGGAAGAAGTAGTGCAGCCCCTGCACGATCAAGGCGCGATCCGTGGCTGCGATAACGACGGCCTGTGGATTGCCGCGCTGACCGAACGGGCCGGCACTCTGCTCACCATTGCCGGCCTGATCAGCCCTCAGCCAGTCGGCCGGCGGCAGTTGCTGCTGTGCCTGAGCCGCATTCACCGGCGCCCGCCGACCTACCCTGGCGGCGGGCACCGGTGAATGCGGAGCCTGATCACCCGCGCCCGGATACCTGTCGGGAAGTCGGTGCGGGGTCCGGTCCGGTACAGGCTCAGCCGGTCCGAGGTGTGCACCACGATCGTCTTGCCAGCGCGGGCGTCGCCGAGCAGCGCGGCGCGTGGTCTGGCCGAGTTGCCGGCGGGCGCGCGGTCGCAGGCCCTGGACCGTTGGCGGGTGCTGCGCCCGCATGTTGAGGCCGGAGGAGTGCTGACAATCCATGACAACTTCAGTGATATCTGGATCTCATTCGACATCGGCGGCTTTCAGGTCAGCACCGCAGCCGAGGGGCGAGCCCGTCCGCCGACGCGGTCCGGTCGAGGTAGGTTTCTGCCACGAAGTCCAGCAGCCGTGTGACGTCGCCGGTCGTTGATGCGACTCCGAACGACACGCGGATCGCGCCCCCGGTCGGCACCCCTATGGCTTTCAGGTAGTCGTCCAGCGTGCGTACGCCCCAGCCGCGTATTCCGCGCAGCATCCGCCGGCCGATCGCGAACGCGCCTTCCCCGGCGCCGGGGTTGCAGAAGCAACCGGTTCGCAGGGACAGTCCCTCGGCCCGGGCTTCGGCAGCGACCAGGCGCTCGTCCACCACCACGCCGTACGGGTCGAGCAGGTTGAACGCGACGGTCCCGCCCCGCCCGGCGGTGCCGGGCGGCCCGTACAGGCGCACGAGTGACCGTCCGTTGCGGTGTGCCAGCGACGACAGCCCGGCCAGCACGTCGCCGGTCAGAGCCGCCACCTGCGAGCGCACCGCTTCGCGGCCGACCTGGTTGAGCCATTGCAGGCCGTACGAGACGTCCGGGATGTCGAGGAAGTTGAGGGTGCCGTCCTCGAAGGCAGTCTCGTCGGGGGCCATCTGGTGCCATTCCGATCCCACGCTGACCGCGGCGATCGTGCCGCCGGCGAACCAGGGACGCCGCAGTCTCGCCAGGGCGTCGCGCCGGGCCACCAGGCAGCCGACGCCGGTGGGGAATCCCATCACCTTGTACCAGCTGATCGGCACGAAGTCGGGTTTCACGGTGCTGAGGTCGAGCGGGTTGGTCGGCAGGAACGCGGCCACGTCGAGCAGCACGTCGTAGCCGGCGTCGTGGGCCAGCCCGATCCACTCGAGGGGATGCTGCACCCCGGTGAAGTTGCTCTGCGCCGGGAACGCGAACAGCCCTCGCCGCCGCCGGAGCGCTGTGCGCACGTCGTCGCCGGCGATCCGCAGTGACGGCGGTGTCAGCGGCACATAACGGCGGCGGGCCCCGGCGCGGCGGGCGAACTCGCGGATCCCGTTCACCGAGTTGTGGTTGTCGAAGGTCATCACCAGGTCGCGGCCGCGCCCGAACGGGTACGCCTCGCCCACCAGCCGGCACGCCCCCGAAGCGTTGGCGGTGAAGACGACCGCGTATTCGGCCGGGTCCGCGTTGAGGAACCGCAGCACGTCGCGGCGGGCCTGCTCGACCAGGGCGGTGGACGCGGCCGACGCGGGATTCTCCGAGTGCGGATTGCCGTACGCGCGGGCGGCCAGCCGCTCGTGGTGATGCCGCAGCTGCGACTGCGAATACACTCCGGCGCCGGTGTAGTCGAGGTAGACCTCACCGCCGGAGTCGAGGTGGGCGTACTCGCTCGCGCGCAGCTCGTCGAAGCCCGCACGCAGCTGGTCGGACTGCTCAGACACGGCGGCGCAGCACTCCCCAGGTCGCGGCGGTGAACACCAGGGTCATGCCGGCCAGGATGGTCCAGTCGATCCACAGCGCCCGGCTGAACGTGTCGCCGTAGGTGGCGAGCAGCGGCGGACCCAGCGGGGACGCGCCGGATGCCCACAGCTCTTCGACGCCGGCGGAGTGCCCGAGCGCCTCGAACGACCACCGGTTCGACATCGCATAGCTGATCCACCGGCCGACCGGCGCCATGACCGGCACCGGCAGGATCGCGCCGACGAACAGCACCTGCGGGAAACACAGCATGGGCAGCAGCAGTCCGACCTGCGCCACGTCCGCCACGAGGGCCGAGCACAGCAGTCCGAGGGTGAGCGCGCACGCCGACGCCAGCAGGGTCGTGAGGTAGAGGCCCGCGCCGAAGGCCGGGAGCCGGTCCAGCCAGCGCAGCACCCCGAGCAGCAGCAGGTCGACCACGGCGAGGATCGGCATGAGCAGCAGGATCTTCGCGGCCAGGTACGGTCCGCGGCGCAGGCCGGCGAACACTTCCCGGCGCAGGATCGCCAGTTCGGTGCAGATCTGCAGCAGGCCGTAGCTGAGCCCGAAGAAGAACACGCCGAACGCGATCCAGAACAGGATCATCACAGTGGTGGCGGGATCGGGCCGGGCCGGGTCGAACGCGCCGGCCTCGAACAGCATCAGGAACATCGCCAGGATCACCAGCGGCGACCCGGCCAGAATCGCCAGGGTGAGCGGGTCGGCCCGCAACATTGCGACGTTCCTGGAGGTCAGGAGCACCATCTGACCGAGTACGCCGGGAGCGTGCGTCGCCGCGTCGGATGCGCGGGTAGCGGTGACCGGCTCGGGTGGGCGGGTCCAGGCGGGAGCGTCCGCCAGCCGCCCGTAGATGCCGGCCACGTCGTCCGCGCCGAAATGGGCGGGAGCGTCGGCGGGCCGGCCCGCGAACACCAGCCGCCCACCGGGCGCGAGCACCACCACGCTGTCGCAGCGGTCCACGTCGGCCGGGTTGTGCGTGGTCAGCACCACCGGCACCCCGTCAGCGGCCAGCCGGCGCAGCACGGCGAGCAGTTCCGCGGCCGCCGCCGGATCCAGCCCCGACGTCGGCTCGTCCAGGAACAACGCACCCGGCCGGGCCAGCAGCTCCACCGCCACGCTGGCCCGTTTGCGCTCACCGCCGCTGAGATCACCCACGCGGGTGCCGGCCCGCCCGGACAGGCCCAGCACGGCGAGCACCTCGGCGACCCGCCGGTCCGCGTCGGCGGCGGGCAGGCGCAGCCGGGCTGCGTACTGAAGGGTCTTTCGCAGTGGCAGTTGCTGGTGGACGATGTCGTCCTGCGGCACATAGCCCACCGGGCCGCCGCCCCCGCCGAACCGCACCTGGCCCTCGGCCGGTGGCCGCACCCCGGACAACGCGTCGAGCAGTGTGGTCTTCCCGGCCCCGCTGGCCCCGATGATCGCCACCAGCTCGCCGGCCCGCACGCTCAGCGAGACGTCGTCGAGCGTCCGCCGGCCACCGCGGACGACCTGCCCCAGGCCGTCAGCCTCCAGGGAGAGTCCGCTCGCCGAGTCCACAAGAGGCATGCGGCCACGCTACTGGAGACATACAACAAAGTGAGTCCCGTCAGGACTGCAGATGGGTGGCCAGGTCCCGGGCGAAGGCGAGGACAGCGGCCGGGGTGGTCGCGGGGTCGGGTTCGGTCGTGATGCCGACCAGCAGGTTGCTGACCCGGAAGTAGAGGTTCGTGTCGCGGATGTAGGCCTCGTCGGCCAGGTTGGGCAGTTCGCTGAAGCCCAGGGCGGCGAACTCCTGCAGCTTGCTGCTCGCGGCGTCGGGCGCATCGCCGCGGGCGGGCGCGATCACCGCGTACGCGACGGTGATCTTCGGGGCGTCGTCGGCGCCGGGCAGCCACAGGCCGCAGTTGTTCTTGCCGTCGTCCTTCGGGACGTAGGCGGCGCCCAGCCGGGGCAGGCTCGGTTCCAGGGTGGCGCAGGCCCGGGGCTCGCTGCGGTAGCTGCCCTCGTCGTCGAAGACTCCGGCCAGGTAGGCGGTGAACCCGGCGGCCACCACGAAGACGACGGCCATGACGGCGATCAGGGCACGGCGCCGGCGGCGCGAGATCATGGGCTGTTCCACAGCGGGTCATCCTAGAGTCAGGCGGCGGCCTATCTTCTACTGCGTGGAACTGGAGATCACCGACGCGCGCCGGATCTGGCTGCGGGCGCAGCGCCTGGACGTGGACGAGCCGTTCGGGGCGGGGCCGGAAGCGGTGGCGGCGGCGGTGCGGCAGCTGGGGTATGTGCAGATCGACACGATCCATGTGATCGAGCGGGCCCACCACCACATTCTGTTCAGCCGCATCCCGGGGTACCGGCGTGCCGACCTGGCGCAGGCGCAGAGTGTCGACAAGAGCGTCTTCGAGGTGTGGACGCACGCCCTGTCGTACGCGCCGTCGGAGGATGTCCGGTTCTTCCTGCCTCGCATGCGGCAGCTGCGCACCGGGCCGTGGCTCAGCTGGCACGCGGCGGCCACCCCGCAGGACGTGCGGCGGGTGGTGGCGCGGGTGCGCGACGGCGGGCCGCTGACGATCCGCGACATCACCGACGACGTGCTGGTCGACAAGGACTGGCTGTGGGCCAGCCGGAAACCGTCCAAACTGGCGTTGGAGATCGCGGTCACGTGGGGGCTGCTCACCGTCAGCGAGCGGGCCGGCATGCTCAAGACGTACGAGCTGACGGACCGCCACTTCGGCTGGCTGAGGCGCCCGCGGCCGGCGACCGCACGCCAGGAGCTGGCCTACCGCCTCGACCGGGCGCTGCGCGCGCAAGGGGTGGTGAGCCTGCCGTCGGTGTGTTTCCACGCGCCGAAGCTGAAGCCGGCCGCGCGGGAGCTGATCGAATCCCGCGTACGCCGCAAGCAGTTGGTGCCGGTCACGGTGGCCGGCGTGGAGCATTGGGCCGCCCCGGAAACCCTCGACACCGTGCCGCCCGCGCCCGACCCGGCCACGGTGCACCTGTTGTCGCCGTTCGACCCGCTGATCATCCAGCGGGAGCGGCTCGAGCTGTTCTTCGGCTACCAGCACGTGTTCGAGGCGTACGTGCCGAAACCGAAGCGCCGGTACGGCTATTTCGCGCTGCCCGTGCTGGCCGGTGACCGCGTCGTCGCCGCGATCGACCTCAAGACCGACCGCGCCGCCCGCAGGCTGCTCGTGCAGCAGTGGACGTGGACGGGCGACGGCTCCGACGGCACGCACCGCGACGACATCGACCGGGCGTTGTCCCGCTTCGAACAGTTCCAGCTGGCCGCTGTCACATAGGGCGGGCCGGCTCGCTACGGCTGAACGCGCAGCCCGGCGATCAGCAGCTCGACCATCTTGCGGGCGTCGTAGCGCACGTCCGTCTCGGCGCCGATGCACAGATTGCCGACGCCGCGCATCAGCGTCAGCGGCTCGACGTCGCCGCGGATCTGCCCGGCCGTGGCCGCCGCGTCGAGCAGCTGCCCGCACACCGGCACCAGGCGGTCGAGGAAGTAGGCGTGCAGTGCCTCGAACCCGGCCTGGTCGGACTGCAGCGCCGCCGCCAGCCCGTGCTTGGTCACCAGGAAGTCGACGAACAGACCGATCCACCGGCCCAGAGCCACGTACGGCGTGGAGCTCGAGCCGAGCAACGCCGGCCCGGCCGCGGCGCACGCCTCCACCTGATGCCGGTAGACGGCGATGATCAAGTCGGCGCGGGTGGGGAAGTGGCGGTAGATGGTGCCCATGCCGACCCCGGCCTTGGCCGCGATGTCGCGCACCGGCGCCTCGACCCCCGCCGCCACGAACACGGCCGCCGCCGCGTCCAGCAGCGATTCCTCGTTACGCCGGGCGTCAGCCCGCTTGCCCGCCACGCACGCGCCTCCAGCCAAGATCAACCGTTCGGCCATCCCTAGCCCCCTCCCACCCGGGGCAGGGACCGAACCCTACGCGTTTCCGCCGCCGCAACGTGCCGGCTGTCCACAGGGCGTCACGCCGCCGAGCCGCAACGGCGCCGCTGTCCACAGTCAGAACATCGCTCCGTTTGTCAGCATGCCACACGTATCGAGGATCACGTCGACCGCCAACCAACTGCGCCTTGCGAATCGGAACACGGCTCCGTATGTTTGCGGAGCAACGTTCCGTTTGAAGCTGGGAGCAGCCGTGAAGACCATCGTTTCCGTCAAGCCCGTACGCCTCGGGGAGCTCCAGCTGCGCGTGTCCGCGCCGGCCGGCCCCGCCGATCTGCCGGTCGTCGTGTTCTCGCACGGCTACGGCTGGTCGATGGACGGCTACACGCCGCTCGCCGACCACTGGGCCGCCGCCGGTTTCCTGGTGGTGCAGCCCACCCACCTCGACTCGCGCACCCTGAACCTGGCCCCCGACGACCCGCGCACCCCGCACATCTGGCGCAGCCGCGCCGACGACCTGACCCGCGTGCTCGACCACCTCGACGAGATCGCCGAAGCGGTGCCGGGACGCCCCGACCACACCCGGATCGCCGTGGCCGGTCACTCCTGGGGCGCCCAGACCGCGAGCATGCTGCTCGGCGCGGGCGTCAACGGCCCCGGCAAGCCCGACCCGCGGATCAGCGCCGGCATCCTGCTGGCCGTCCCGGGCCGCGGCGGCGCCGACCTGAGCCCGTTCGCCGCCGAGCATTTCGCCTTCATGAACCCCGACTTCAGCACCATGACGACCCCGGCCCTGATCGTGGCGGGCGACAACGACCAGTCGCTGCTGACCACCCGCGGCCCGGACTGGTTCACCGACGCGTTCCACGACAGTCCCGGCCCCAAGACGCTGCTCACGCTGCCCGGCGCCGAGCACTCGCTGGGCGGCGTCGTCGGAGCCGGCGCTGCCGAGACGACCGACGAGAATCCCGAGCGGGTCGCCCTGATCCAGTGGGTCACCGTCGACTACCTGACCGGCGCGCCCACGCCGGGGGAGTCGAAGTGACGCCGACGTTCGGGATCATGACGGCGCCCATGAACGTCGGCTACGACGAGATCGTGCGGGTGTGGCGCGAGGCCGACACGGTCGAGGCGATCGACCACGCCTGGCTGTTCGACCACCTCATGCCCATCGGCGGCGACCCGGACGGGCCGGCGCTGGAGGGCTGGACCCTGCTGGCCGCCCTGGCCGCGCAGACCAGCCGGCTCGAGCTGGGCGTGCTGGTGAGCAGCAACCGGTTCCGGCCGCCGGCGGTGCTGGCCAAGATCGCCACCACGGTGGACGTGATCGCGGGCGGGCGGCTGCAGTTCGGCATCGGCGTCGGCTCGCGCCCGGACCACCCGCTCGGGCGCCGCGAGTACGACGCGCACGGCCTGCCCTTCGCCGCCACCGCGGACGCCGTCGCCGCCCTGGACGAGGCGTGCACGGTGATCCGGCGGCTGTGGACCGAGCCCGCGCCGTTCGACTTCGCCGGCGAGCAGGTGCGGCTGACCGGCGCGTTCGGCAACCCCAAGCCCGTACGCGTGCCGCCCGTGCTCATCGGCGGGCGGTCCGCGGCGACCCTGCGCGTGGCCGCCCGGCACGCCGACATCTGGAACATCCCGGGCGGCGATCACGACGACGTGGTGGCCCGCAGCGCCCTGCTCGACCGCTACTGCGAGCAGATCGGCCGCGACCCGGCCCGGATCACCCGCTCGGTGCACTTCGCCGTGGACCACGAGCACCCGCAGCGGACCCGGGACGCGATCGCCGCGGCGCTGGACGCCGGGTTCCGCCATTTCGTGCTCAGTCCGCAAGCTCCCTACCCCGCAGGAACGGCTCATTGGCTGGCTGACAGGATCATCCCCGGCGGGGGATAGTTGCTGAAAGGCAAGTGATCGGGGGCGCGGCGGTGACGGAGTGGGCAGCGGCGCTGCACCGCCTGTGGAGCGCGGCCGTCGTGATCAGCTCCCGCGAGCAGCTGGCCGATCTGGTGCTGCCCCCGCTGCGGGAGCTGCCTGGGGTGCGGGCGGTGTGGGGGCTGCGCCACGCTGTGCAGGGCGACACCGTCCTCGCGTACCGCTGGAAGGGTCTGCCCCTCACCGGTGACCTGCGGGACCTCGTCGAGCGGCTGGCGCCGGGCGAGGCCGGCCCGGCCCGGGTGATCGAGGCCGGTGACGAGTTGCGCGAGCAGGGGGTTGCCCGGGTCGTCGCGGCGCGGTTCGATCAGCCCGGCGAGGCGGGCGGCACGATCCTGGTCGCGCTGGACGACACGGGCGACGCCGCGGTGATCGGCCGGTGCCTCGAGCAGGTCATCGAGGTCACCCACGAGGCCGTACGCCGGTTGTCGGAGACCCGCGCCGACCAGGAGCAACAGGTCCGCGACGCGCTGCTGGCCGAGGCGTCGCTGCAGATGGACGCGGTGCTCGACACCGAGCAGACCATGTACCGGGTGCCGCGCATGGCCGTCCCGGCGATCGCCGAGGGCTGTCTGGTCTTCGTCCACGAGGACGGCAAGCCGGTGCTGCGCAGCGCCGTGCACGTCGACATGCGGCTGCTCGGCCGGCTGCTGCGCGACCCGGACGCGGTCCAGAGCCTGGCCGAACCAGGTGAGCACGCGCTGGAGCTGCGGGCCCGGGGCCGGGTGATCGGGACGCTGGTGTTCCTGTTCGACCGGCCGGCCGGTCGCATCCCGCCGCCGGCGTTCCTGCGCGACCTGGCCGCCCGGGCCGCCCTGGCGATCGACAACAGCACGCTGTACGAGCAGCGCCGTCAGGAGGTCGCACGGATGCAGCAGCACCTGTTGCCGACCCGGTTGCCGCGCGCCGAAGGACTCGAGCCGGCGGCCTCCTACACCGTGGGCGACCGGGTGCTGGAGGTCGGCGGCGACTTCTACGACGTGGTGGTGCGCGACGACGGCGTGGTCGCCGCGGTGATCGGCGACGTGTGCGGGCGCGGCGTGGACGCGGCCGCCCTGACCGGCATGGCCCGGCACACGCTGACCGCCCTGCTGCAGGAGGGGCTGTCGCCGGAGCGGGCGCTGACCCGGCTCAACGCACGGTTGCGGCTGGACGGCTCGTGGCGGTTCATCACCGCGGCCGTGGCGCTGCTGCGGCCGCACGACGACGGGTACGCCGTGGAATGGACCTCGGCCGGGCACCCGGCGCCCGTGATCATGCGCGGCGCCGGCGGGGCGAGCCGGGGCTCCGGGGGCGGCGTGCCGCTGGGAGTTCTCGACTCCCCGCAGTACGGCTCCTCGACGCTGCGGCTGGACCGCCACGACACGCTGGTGATGTTCACCGACGGGCTGACCGAGAGCCGCGACGGCGACGGCCGCATGTTCGAGGAGGACGGCCTGGCTAGGGCCCTCGACCGGCTGGGCGGCGTGCCGGTGCAGACCCTGGTCGACGAGTTGAGCACCAGCGCCGAGGCGTCCGACGACATCGCCCTGCTGGCGTTGAGGGTGAGGCAGAACCGTGACTGATCTCGTGCTGGTCGTCGAGGACTCCGACGAGGACATCGAGGCGATCGCCCGGGCGATCGGCCGGTCGCACCCCGAGGTGCGGCTGGAGTTCCTGCGCTCGGGCACCGGGGTGCTGCCCCGGCTCAACGACATCGGGCAGGCCCGGCCCGGGATGGTGCTGCTCGACCTGAACATGCCCGGTGAGGGCGGTCTCGACGTGATCCGGCGGGTCCGGGCGGACGCCGTGTTCGAGGCGCTGCGCGTGGTGGTGTTCACCTCCTCGGAGAACCAGGCCGAGGCGGAGGCCTGCTACGCGGCGGGCGCCGACAGCTACATCTACAAGCCGATCAACTTCGCGCTGTTCCAGAGCGTGCTCGCACAGACCCTGGACTACTGGCGGTCCCGTGGCGAGAACGTCACCCGCACCGTGGTGCCGCCGCCGGGGGACTCCTCGGCCCAGGCCTGACCGCCGTGCCGTTCGGCGATGCGGCGCACGATGGCCAGCCCGGCCCCGGAACCGTCGCGGGCCGCCTCGGGGTGCAGTCGCCGGAACAGTTGGAAAGCCTGTTCGCGCAGGTGCGACGGCATGCCGATGCCGTCGTCGCGGACGTAGAGCGCTTCAACGCCGACGCCGAACTCGCCGACGCCGACCTGGACGGCGCCGCCGCCCGGCCGGGCGTATTTCGCGGCGTTCACCAGCAGGTTGACCAGCACCTGGTCGAGCAGCAGCGGGTCGGCGTCGATCGTCGCCTCGACAAGGTCGACACGGACGCCGGCCTCGGCGAGCCGCGGGCCCGCCACGTCCAGCGCCCGCGCGAGGGCCTCGCTGACCGGGACGGAGGCACGGTTCAACGCCGCACGGCCCAGGCGCGCGTACGACAGCAGCGCGTTGAGCAGCCCGTCCATCCGGGTGGCCAGCCGCTGGATCGATTCCAGGCGGCGCGTGGTCACCTCGTCGAGCTGGCCCGCCGTGTCCTCGACGATGAACGTGGAGGTGTTGGCGATCCCGCGCAGCGGCTCCTTGAGGTCGTGGGCGGCGGCGTGCGCGAAGGCGTCCAGGTCGACGTTGGCCTCGGCCAGCTGCCGGGCGTGGGCGACGGCCACGCTCATGACGGCCCGGCCCAGCTCGACCGCCATGACCAGGTCGGTGGTCGTCCACGGCATGCTGCGCCCGCGCACCGAGGCCAGGAACACCGCGGTCGACCCGCGTGGGGTGAGCCGTTCGCCGTGCGGGCCCAGCACCACCGGCGTACGCGGGTCGGCCGCCCACCGGCGCGCCACGGTGCGCTCGCGGCGCAGCCACACGATGCAGTCGCCGCCGGAGCCGAACGGCAGCACCAGGGCGCCCGGGAACTCTCCGGGCAGCTGGTCGCTGTGCCACACCTCGCCCAGCGGTGGCACAGTCACCGAATCCGCCACGGCCTGCGTCCCGGGTGACGTGGACACCACGGCGCCGTCGCTGCGCACCAGCACCGCGTCGCAGTCGATCACCTGTTCCAGCCCGGCCGGGTCGCTCGACCACCGCATCGCCAGATCCCGGGAGTACCGCTCGAGCAGGCGGGCGATCACCGTACGGGACCTCTCGCGCGCCGCGGACTCGTCGCGCTCACGCAGGGCGGCCAGGTGCAGCGACAGCGCCACCCCGAAGAACTCGCAGGCGGCGCGGGTCTGCGGGCTGAGCACCTTGGGCTCGCGGCCGTGGCAGGCGATCAGCCCCCACAGCCGGCCGTCGTCGAGCAGCGACACCGACATCGACGAGGCGACCCCGATGTTGCGCAGATACTCCAGGTGGAACGGCGACACCGTTCGCAGCACCGACAGCGACAGGTCGAGCTGCTCGCCGCCGGGGTGCAGGCGGGCGGTGGCATCGTCGACGTCGGCGATGACCCGGATCCAGTTGCGCTCGTACAGGCGTCGGGCCTGCGGCGGGATGTCGGTGGCCGGGAACCACAGCCCCAGCCACGGTTCCCAGTCGGCGGCGACCTCTTCGGCGATCACCTCGCCCGGCCCGTCTGCCTCCTCGAAACGGTAGGCCACGACCCGGTCGTAGCCGGTCAGCTCGCGGATCTCGCGGACGGCGGCCCGGCACGCCTCGACGACGGTGCCGGCACGTTGCAGCCGGGTCAGGGCGTGGCGCACCGGCGCGTACAGGTTGCCGAACTCGGGGGTGTCCGGGGCCGGTTCGAACTCGAGCACCACGTGGGCGCCGGAGCGGTGCACGGTCACGTCGAACCGGCGCGGGCCCAGTTCCAGCGGCATCATCGCGGTCTGCCCGGCGTCGGTGTCGGCGAGCGACCACAGCAGGTCGCGCTGCTGCGGCCCGATCAGCTGCTCGATCGGCGTCCCGGTCAGGCCGCCGACGCCCAGCACGGCGGCGGCGTTCTCGCTGAGCACCGTCACCCGGTCGTTCTCGACGGCGAGCAGGGCCCCGTACGACTGGACCCCGCCGAGCCGGTGGATGGGTTCCCGCACGCAGGCGGTCAGGTCGAAGCTGGTGCCGGACTCCCGTTCGGCTGCGGCGACGCGTTCGGGCAGCCAGTCGGTCATGATCCGACCCTAGCCCGGCTTTCTGCGCAAACACGACGTGGGCGACGCCGATCGCGAGGACGGTGGAGGGCATGGCTACGTTGCTGTACCGGCTGGGCCGGTACTCGTTCCGCAACCGCCGGACGGTGCTCCTGTCCTGGCTGGGATTGCTGGTCGCGGCCCTGGCCGGGATGGTGCTGCTGCAGAAGCCCACCACGGACTCGTTCAGCATCCCGGGCACGCCCGCGCAGCAGACGATCGACCTGCTGGCCGAGCGGTTCCCGCAGGCCCGGGCGCAGACGGCCGGGGCCACCGCGCGGGTGGTGTTCGCCCAGCCCGGCGGGAACGTGCTGGACGAGGCGGCCGTGCGCCGGGCGGTGGCCTCGCTCAAGAGCTCGCCGCAGGTCGCCACGGTCAGCGACCCGGCGCAGAATCCGGACCGTACGGTCGCGTACGTGCAGGTCACCTACAGTGTGCCGCCGAGCGGCCTGACCGGCGCCGCCCGGCAGGGCCTGGACGACGTGGTCATGTGGGCGCGGGCCGAGGGGCTGATCGCCGAGGTCGGCGGCGACGCCGTGCAGGCCGCCGGGCACGCCCCGATCGGTGAGGTGTTCGGTGTCGTGATCGCCGCCCTCGTCCTGCTCGCCACGTTCGGGTCGCTGGTGGCGGCCGGCCTGCCGCTGCTGACCGCGATCATCGGGGTGGCGCTGGGCTTCGCCGGGATCGGCATCGCCACCCGCTTCACCGAGCTCTCCGGCACCACCTCGACGCTGGCGATGATGCTGGGGCTGGCCGTGGCCATCGACTACGCGCTGTTCATCGTGTCGCGTTACCGCACCGAGCTCAGGGCCGGGCGCGAGCGGTCCGAGGCCGCCGGGCGCGCGGTGGGCACAGCGGGCAACGCCGTCGTGTTCGCCGGGCTTACCGTGATCATCGCCCTGTCCGGTCTGACCGTCGCCGGCATCCCGTTCCTGAGCCAGATGGGTGTGGCGGCGGCCGGCACCGTGGCGGTGGCCGTCCTGATCGCGTTGACGCTGTTGCCGGCGCTGCTCGGGTACGCGGGCACGAAGATCACCCCGGCGCAGGTACGGGACCGGACCGCCCGCCCGGCGCTGGGTGACACCTGGGTGCGTGTGATCGCCCGTCACCCGGTGCCGGCCCTGCTGGCCGCCGTGCTGGGCCTGGGCGTGATCGCGATCCCGGCCGCCGACCTGCGCCTGGGGCTGCCGACCGACGGCAGCGCGGCCGCCGACACCAGCCCCCGCCGCGCGTACGACCAGCTGTCCGACGGGTTCGGGCCGGGCTTCAACGGCCCGCTGACCGTCGTGGTCGTGCCCGGCACCACGCTCGAAGGCCTGCCGGGGGTGGCGATGGTCAGCCCGCCGGCGACGAACGTGGCCGGCGACACGTCGATCGTCACGGTCGTCCCGGCCACCGCACCGGACGACCGGGCCACCGAGGATCTGGTGCACCGGATGCGGGACACCGAGGGCGTGCTCGGGGTCACCGGCGCCACCGCCGTCAACGTGGACATCAGCGAGAAGCTGGCCGGCGCCCTGGTGCCGTACCTGATTCTGGTTGTCGGTCTGGCGTTCGTGCTGCTGGCGCTGGTGTTCCGGTCGGTGCTGGTGCCGCTGACGGCGACCCTGGGGTTCCTGCTGTCGGTGGCGGCCACGTTCGGCGCGCTGGTGGCGGTGTTCCAGTGGGGCTGGCAGGCCGACCGGTTCGGGCTCATCCAGACCGGGCCGATCATCAGCTTCCTGCCCATCCTGCTCATCGGCATCGTGTTCGGCCTCGCCATGGATTACCAGGTTTTCCTGGTGACCCGCATGCGGGAGGCCTTCGTGCACGGCGCGAAGGCCCGGGACGCGGTGATCAGCGGCTTCCGGCACGGGGCCCGGGTCGTCACCGCGGCCGCATTCATCATGATGAGTGTGTTCTTCGGGTTCATGCTGGGCCCCGAGGCTGTCATCAAGTCGATCGGGTTCGGCCTGGGCATGGCGATCCTGTTCGACGCGGTCGTCGTCCGCATGATCCTCGTGCCGGCGGTGATGGTGCTGCTGGGCAACGCCGCCTGGTGGCTGCCCGGCCGGCTCGACCGGCTGCTGCCCGACGTCGACGTCGAGGGCGGGGCCCTGACCCGCCGCCTCGACCGGCAGCGAACCTCCGCCCAGCCCCAGCCCCAGCCCGAGCCGGAGCTGGAGCTGGATGCCGAGCCGGTGGTGACCGACGGGTCGCCGTCAGCCCAGCGCGAACTCCTCCAGAGTTGACCAGGTGGCGCCCGGGGCGGGCGTGCCGACAGCCAGGCGCATGCTGGTCACCCGGGCGTGGATGGGCAGGTGCTCGGCGACGGCGCCGGCCGCGGCCTTCAGATCGGCCGGGGGATGGTCGTGCCCGATGGTCAGGTGGGGCACCACCTCGTCGAACAGGCC
The DNA here is from genome assembly GCF_023717965.1 of Paractinoplanes hotanensis. Classification (NCBI taxonomy): domain Bacteria; kingdom Bacillati; phylum Actinomycetota; class Actinomycetes; order Micromonosporales; family Micromonosporaceae; genus Paractinoplanes; species Paractinoplanes hotanensis. The sequence goes on from NZ_JAMQOL010000029.1 coordinate 17,420, forward strand.
GTCGTAGGGGCGGGCGGCCGGGAACCGGGCGCAGACGGCGGCCGTCAGGGCCAGGAACGGGTGCGCGGGTTCGGGGGCCAGCCACACGACCCGTTCGCCGAACCAGCCCACCCCGGTCAGGGCGCAGAAGAACGCGGGCACCCCGGCCGCGGCCTGACGCAGCCCGGCCAGCACGTGCGCGTCGATGCGGGACGGCGGCAGGAACGGGTAGCAGACCGTGATGTGCGCGGGCACCCCCCACGAGGCGGCCAGGTCGAGGCGGTCGCGGTGGACGGCCACGGCGGGCTCGGCCTCGGCGACGGCGACGATCAGGGCGCTGTGCGTCGGTTCCATCGCCGCATTCTGGTGCCCGGGGCGGCGCGGCGCCAGAGTGCGGCCCTGACGAATGTCATGCCCGGGTCGTGACGCTCAGCAGCCGGCCGGGCAGGGCCGGGCGCCCACGATGAACGCATGACCCTCACCACCGCTCTGGAGACCGCAGCGGTCGACCTGTCCGGCGTCGTCAAGCGCTACGGCGCGGTGACCGCGGTCGACGGCGTCTCCCTGACCATCCGCCCCGGCGAGGTGGTCGCCCTGCTCGGCCCCAACGGCGCCGGCAAGACCACCACCGTCGACATGCTGCTCGGCCTGCAACAGCCCGACGAGGGCAGCGTCGAGGTGTACGGGCGGGCCCCGCACGACGCGGTCGCGCTCGGCCTGGTCTCGGCCGTCATGCAGACCGGCGGGCTGCTCAAGGACTACACCGTCGAGGAGACCGTGCGCCTGACCGCGGTGCTGTTCGGCAAGCCGCGGACGGCGGTCGCCGCGACCATCGCGCGGGCCGGCCTCACCGACGTCGCGAACCGGCTGGTCGGCAAGTGCTCGGGCGGTCAGCAGCAGCGGCTGCGGTTCGCGATGGCGCTGCTGCCCGACCCGGAACTGCTGATCCTGGACGAGCCGACGACCGGCATGGACGTCGCCGGCCGGCACGACTTCTGGTCGGCGATCCGCGACGACGCGCGCCGCGGCCGCACGGTCATCTTCGCCACCCACTACCTGGAGGAGGCCGACGCGTACGCCGACCGGGTCGTGTTCGTGCGACGCGGCCGGATCGTCGCCGACGGCACCGCGGCCGAGGTCAAGGCCCTGGCTTCGGGCCGTACGGTCCGGGCCACCCTGCCCGGCGCGGCCGAGGGCGAGCTGGCGCGGATCGCCGGCGTCGACCGGGCCGAGGTGCGCGGCGACACCGTGTTCCTGCACGGCAACGACTCCGACGAGATCGCCCGCTATCTGCTCACCCGCACCGCGGCCCGGGACCTGGAGGTCACCTCCCGGAACCTGGAGGACGCGTTCCTGGCCCTGACGGCCGACGAGGAGCCGCACTCATGAGCACGGTTGCTGTACCCGTCGCCCGTTCCCTGCCCAGGTTCGGCGGGTTCACCCCCGGCATGATCGCGCTCGAGCTGCGCCGGATGATGCGCAACCGCCGCACGGTCGTCTTCACCTTCGTCATGCCGGCGGTGTTCTTCCTGCTGTTCGGCACGAGCAGCGACTACCGGACCGAACGGCTGGGCGACGGCAACGTCACCGGCTACATCCTGGTCAGCATGGCCGTGTACGGCGCGATGCTGGCGACCACCTCGGGCGGGGCGATGGTCTCGATCGAACGGGCCGCCGGGTGGAGCCGGCAGCTGCGGCTGACCCCGTTGCGCCCGGTCGCCTACGTCGCCGTGAAACTGGTCCTCGCCATGATCATCGGGGCCGTGTCGGTGGGGGTCGCGTTCGTGGTCGGCGCGTTCGCGGGGGCGCAGCTGCCGGCGTACGCGTGGGTCGTCTGCGGTGTGCTGGCCTGGGTGTGTGCCCTCGTGTTCGCCGCGTTCGGCCTGTTCATGGGCTATCTGCTGCCCAGCGAGAACGTGATGCAGATCCTCGGGCCGGTGCTGGCGGTGCTCTCGTTCGCCGGTGGCCTGTTCGTGCCGCTCGACCAGTTCGGGGCGGCGTTCGCCACGATCGCGAAGTTCACCCCCGTGTACGGGGTCGGTGAGATCGCCCGCTACCCGCTGACCCACGACGGCAACCTGTGGCTGGCCGTGCTGAACGTGGTGGTGTGGACCGCGCTGTTCGCGGCGGGCGCGATGTGGCGGTTCCGGCGGGACACCGCGCGCGTATGAGCCGTAGGTTCCTCGGTATGACGGCGACGGGCGGCCCACCACGTTTCGGCTGGGTGTTCGCCGCCGTCTGGCTGTTCTACCTCGGCGGCAACGTCGGAGCGCTGCTGAACCAGCCGAACGTGTACTGGCGGGTGACCGGGCTGATCTCGGTGGCGGTGTTCGCCGCCGGCTTCCTGTTCCTGGTGGCCCGCCGCCGCCGGCGCACCGTGCGGGTCTGGCTGGGCATCACGCTGCTGCTGGCGTTGGTCGCCCTGCAGGTGCCCGGCGCCGGCGACCACGCGCTGACCTGCCTGGTCTACGTCGCGGCCCTGGCCATGGTGAACCTGCCGATCGGCCAGTCGGCGCCGCTGGCCGCGATCCTGTTCGCCGGGGCGGAGATCCTTCCGCGGACGGTCGACGGCTGGGCCGACCGCGGCTACGGCCTGGCCGTGCTGCTGGGCTCGCTGGCCACCTACGGGATCCGGATGGCCGCCGAACGCCAGCGCCGGCTGATCGCCGCCCAGCTCGAACTGGCCGACCGGGCGGTAGCCGACGAGCGGGCCCGGATCGCGGCCGACCTGCACGACATCCTCGGGCACTCGCTGACCGTGGTCACCGTGAAGGCCGAGCTGGCGCAGCGGCTGCTCGACGTCGACATCGAACGGGCCCGCAAGGAACTGGCCGACCTGGAGACGCTGGCCCGCGACGCCCTGGCCGACGTTCGCACCACGGCGCTGGGGGTACGCGGCATCTCGCTGCCCGGTGAGATCGCCGCCGCCCGCGAAGCCCTGGCCGCGGCGAACGTCGAGGCGGACCTGCCCGGAGCCGCCGACGAGGTGCCCACCCGCAACCGGGAACTGTTCGCCTGGACGATCCGCGAGGCCGTCACCAACGTGGTGCGGCACAGCCGGGCCCGGCACGTGCGGGTGCAGCTCACCCCGGACTGCGTGGAGATCGTCGACGACGGCGCCGGCGGCGTCTTCGTGACCGGGCAGGGTTTGTCCGGCCTGCGGCGGCGGGCCGAGGGTGCGGGCGGCCGGCTGGTGGCCGGCGCCTGTGCGGACGGGCCGGGTTTCCGGGTACGCGTGGAGGTACCGAGATGATCAAGTTGCTGCTCGCCGACGACCAGGCCCTGGTCCGCGGCGCGATGGCCGCGCTGCTCGACATGGAACCCGACCTGAAGGTCGTGGCCGAGGTCGGCCGCGGCGACGAGGTGGTGGCGGCCGCCCGGGCCAGCGAGCCCGACGTGGCGCTGCTGGACGTGGAGATGCCCGGCCTCGACGGGGTGGCGGCGGCCCGGGCGCTGCACCGGGCGATGCCTTCCGTACGGGTGCTGATGGTGACGACGTTCGGCCGGGCCGGCTACCTGCGTCAGGCCATGGCAGCCGGCGCGGGCGGGTTCATCGTCAAGGACACCCCGGCCCGCCAGCTGGCCGACGCGGTGCGCCGGGTCCACGAGGGGCTGCGGGTGGTCGACCCCGGCCTGGCCGCGCAGTCCCTGGCCCAGGGCGATTCGCCGCTGACCGAGCGCGAGACCGGGGTGTTGCGGGCCGCCCGTGACGGCGGCACGGTGGCCGACATCGCCCGCGAGCTGCACCTGTCGGAAGGCACCGTGCGCAACCACCTGTCGTCGGCCATCGGCAAGACCGGCGCCCGCACCCGCGCCGAGGCCGTCCGCCTGGCCATGGAGAACGGCTGGCTGCTCACTTGAGAGTTCCGTTCCGAGCGCAACCGAGCGGCAACTGCGTGTAACCGGATCCTGCACCCGGCGCCGACAAAAGTTCCTCCCTGTCAGCAACGACAAGGGGGAACCACCATGAACGCCACCACGACCGTCACCCGCGAGCAGGAGACCCTGATCCGCGAGAACATGGCCCTGGTCGGCCACATGGTGCGCGAGACGCTGTTCAAGGTCCCGCCGCACGTGCACCGCGACGACCTGGCCTCGGCCGGCTACGCCGCGCTGGTCACCGCCGCCCAGGCCTTCGATGAGGCCCGCGGCGTCCCGTTCGGCAAGTTCGCCGCGATGCGGGTGCGCGGCGCCCTGCTCGACGAGCTGCGCGGCCTCGACTGGGCCAGCCGCTCGGTCCGGGCCCGGGCCCGCCGCGCCGAGCAGGCCCGCCAGGAACTGACCGCCCAGCTGGGCCGCACGCCCACCGACACCGAGCTCGCGCAGCTGCTGGGCGTGGCCGTCAGCGAGCTCGCCTCCGTGCAGGACGACGTGCAGCGCGCCGCCGTGCTCTCGCTGCAGGGCTTCGCCGCCGGCACCGCCGAGGAGATGCTCGCCGAGACCGCCCTCAACCCGGAGGAGATGCTGCTGCACCGCGAGCGCATCGGCTACCTGCACGACGCGGTGGCCGTCCTGCCCGAGCGGCTGCGGTTCGTCGTCGAGGAGTCCTACCTGCGCGAGCGGCCGCTGGCCGAGGTGGCCGCCGAGCTCGAGGTGACCGAGTCGCGGGTGTCGCAGCTGCGCACCGAGGCCCTGGCCCTGCTCAAGGACGGCCTGAGCACCCACCTGGAGCAGCAGCAGGCAGCCGCGGCCAAGGACGGCTGCGTGGCCCGCAAGCGCGCCGTCTACGTCGCGAAGATCGCCGCCCGGACGACCATGGCGTCGCGCCTCGCCGTGACCGACGCGCAGGGCCTGCTCGCCGCCGCCTGACCCGGTTCGAGCGCGTAGGGCGTCACGTGTGGCATCAGTGATCCGTCAGGAAGGGGAGCAGCAGGTCGTTGAGGGCGGCCGGGTCTTCCAGGTTGGGCAGGTGGCCGGCCCAGTCGAGCGGCAGGTGGGTCGCGACGGGCAGGCGGGCGGTCAGGCCCTCGGCGATGTCGCGGAAGTCGGGCAGGTCGTGCGCGCCGGAGATGAGCAGGGTGGGGGCGGTGATCGCTTCCACCGCGTACGGGACCTCGAGCTCGTCGACCTCGGGCGCCGCGAGCTGAACCTCGTAGGCGTGGCGCTGCATGACGCGGACGTGGGCGCGGGTGGCGTCGTCGGCCTGCGGGCCCACCCACGTGTCCACCATCAGCTCGGTCGCGGCCGCCACGTCGCCCGCTTCGAGCAGGGCGTTCTCCTGCGACCACAGTGCCCGCAGCTGGGCGGACGGGGTCATCTCGGGGCCGGCTGTGCACAACAGCGCCAAGGCGGTGACCCGCTGCGGCCAGCGGGCGGCGATCTCCAAGGCCACCAGGCCGCCGCCGGAGGAGCCGACGACCGCGAACTCGTCGAGGCCGTCGAGCGTCTCGATCACCAGGTCGGCCGGGTTGTACGGCGCGGACGGGACGGGGGAGTCGCCGTACCCGGGAAGGTCGACCCGCACCGCCCGAAGGCCGGCCGAGGCCAGGGCGACCATCTGGGGATCCCACATGCGGCGGTCGCAGACCGTCGAATGCAGCAGCAGCACGGGCCGCCCGGTTCCGTCGGAGTCATGGGATAGCGTCGTCATCGCAGCGCAGGCTATCGGCATCGCGGGTCGAGAGGGAAACGGCTTATGGTCACCTTGCAGGATGTGCGGGAGGCGGCCAAGCGCATCGAGGGGGTCGCCCACCACACCCCGGTGCTGCGCTCGCGCACGCTCGACGGGCGGGCCGGCTGCGAGGTCTACCTCAAGTGCGAGAACCTGCAGCGCGTCGGCGCGTTCAAGTTCCGCGGCGCCTACAACGCGATCCGCCGGCTGAGCCCCGAGCAGCTGGGGCGCGGCATCGCCGCGTACTCGTCGGGCAACCACGCCCAGGCGGTCGCGTTGTCGGCGAAGGAGCTGGGCACCACCGCCGTCATCGTCATGCCCGAGGACACACCGCGCTCGAAACTCGACGCGGTCGCCGGCTACGGGGCCGAGATCGTCACGTACGACCGGTACACCGGCGACCGCGAGCAGATCGGCGCCCGGCTGGCCGAGGAGCGCGGCCTGGCCCTGATCCCGCCCTACGAGCACCCCGACGTGATCGCCGGGCAGGGCACCGCCGCCCTCGAGCTGCTCGAAGAGGCCGGCCACCTCGACGCGATCCTGGTGCCCGTCGGTGGCGGCGGACTCATCGCGGGCAGTGCGACCGCCGCCAAGGGCCTGCAACCGGGCATCCGCGTCATCGGGGTCGAACCCGAAGAAGGCAACGACACGTTCCTGTCGCTGGCCGCGGGAAAGCGCGTGAGCATCCCCGTGCCCCGCACGATCGCCGACGGTCAGGCCGCCCCCACCCCGGGCGAGCTGACCTTCTCGATCAACAGGGAACTCGTCGACGAGATCGTGCTGGTCAGCGACGACGAGATCCGCGACGCCCTGCGCTTCGCGGTCGACCGGCTCAAGCTCGTCATGGAGCCCAGCGGCGCCACCGGTGTGGCCGCGCTGCTGGCGGGCCGCCTCGACCCGCCGCCGGCCCGGATCGGTGTGATCATCTCGGGCGGCAACGTGGGCGCGGCCCGCCTGGCCGAGCTACTCGCCTAACACCTTCGCCTCCACCGCCGGGTCCAGGCCCACCCGCGGCCGGTCGGCCCGCTGCGGCGCGTCACCGGGCAGGCTGCGCAGCCACGCCCACGTGTCCTCGACCGTCTCCCGCACCGGCCGGCAGACCAGACCCTCCCCGTACGCCTTGCTCACATCCCCGCCGTGCAGGAACTCGTGCAGGTCGCCCGGCGGCAGCCAGACCGGCAGCTGCGTCCACGGCTCGATCCCGGCCGCCTCGATCGTCGCCGGCTCGGTCCAGCGCAGCTCCGCGCGCCCGCCGGTCACCTCGGCTGCGATCTCCAGCAGCTCACCCATGGTCGTGTGACCGGACCGGCTGACCAGGTCGAACGGGCCGTCGACGCGGCGGGTGGCCGTGTCGAGCAGGAAGTTCGCCAGGTCGCGGGCGTCGATGTACTGCAGCGGGCTGTTCCGCGGGCCCGGGGCCAGGGTCGGACCGCCCCGGGCCAGCCGGTTCAGCCACCACGGCAGGCGGCCGATGTCCTCGTACGGGCCCAGGATCAGCCCGGCCCGGGCCAGCAGCACCGAACCGTCGAAAGCGGCCGCCCCCTGCTCACCGCGCAGCTTGTCCCCGGCGTACCCCTCGTCGCCGTCGTCGACCAGGGGCGCCGCCTCGGCCTTCTCGTGCTGCTCGCCCGAATAGACCGACCGGCTCGACACGTACGCGTAATGCCCGGCCCTGGTGCTGAGGAGCTCCGCCGTCCGCCGCACCGCCTCGCCCTGGGCCGACCACGTGTCGACCACCGCGTCCCAGGCGCCGGTCCCGAGCGCGGACAGGTCGCCCATCCGGTCGCCGATCAGCACGCGGACACCGGAGGGCGCCACCCGCTGCCCCCGGTTGAACACGGTCACGTCGTAGCCGCGGCGCACAGCCTCGTCGGCGACGGCCCGGCCCACGAAGCCGGACCCGCCCAGGATCAGCAATCTCATGCGCACGACCCTGCCCCGGCCCCGGGCCGCACCGGAAGGCTTTCTCGCTACGAGCGAAACGCCCGCAACGCCTCCACCACCAGCGCGTGGTCGTCGGCCTGAGGCAGACCCGACACGGTCACCACCCCGACCACCCCGACGTCACGGATGCGGATCGGGAACGCCCCGCCGTGCGCCGCGTAGTCGGCCGGGTTCACCCCCATGCCCGCGTCCAGCTCCTGCCCCTTCGCGGCCAGCCGCCGGCCCACCAGGTACGACGACGCCCCGTAGCGCTCGACCACCCGCACCTTCCGCTCGATCCACCGGTCGTTGTCGGCCACGCTGCCCGCCAGCCCGGCATGGAACAACTGCTGCGCGCCCCGCCGGATGTCGATCGCCACCGGCAGCCCCCGCCCGGTCGCCAGCTCCACCAGCAGGCTGCCCAGCCGCCACGCGTCGGCGTTGTCGAAACGGCTCAGCTCGAGCTCGCGCTCCTGCGACTCCAGCTCGGCGATCAGATCATCAGTCATGACAGGCATTATCGGCCGCGCCGGCGCTGCAACCAGATCCCGATCGCCGCGACTGCGATGAAGATCATCACTGAGCAGCAGAGCGCCTTGATGAACATCGGCTTCTCCCCGTTGGCTAGGGTCGGTACTCGTGCGCCTGGCCACGTTCAACCTCTTGCACGGCAGATCGCTGTCCGACGGCACGGTACACGCCGATCGCGTCGCCGCCGCCGTATCCGACCTCGACGCCGACGTGCTGGGCCTGCAGGAGGTCGACAAGGCCCAGCCCCGCAGCGGCCTGCTCGACCTCACCGCCATCGCCGCCGACGCCCTCGGCGCGCAGGTCCACCGCTTCGCCGCCGCCGTCGTCGGCACGCCGGGGGAGAAGTGGCAACCCTGGCGCAGCGACGACGACAACCAGCACCCGCTGTACGGCATCGCCCTGGTCAGCCGCTACCCGGTGACCCGCTGGCAGGTCACCGCCCTGCCCGGCGCGCCCATGCGCTCACCCATCTACGACCCCGACAACGGCCTGCGGCTGCTCAAGGACGAACCCCGGGTGCTGCTGGCCGCCGTACTGGAAACGCCCCAGGGCCCGATGACCGTGGCCACCACCCACCTGTCGTTCGTGCCCGGCTGGAACCTCCGGCAACTGCGCCACGCCGTACGGGCCCTGCGCGCGCTACCCGCGCCCCGGGTGCTGCTGGGGGACCTCAACATGCCGTCGCGCCCCGTCCGCGCCGTGACCGGATGGCGCACCCTGGCCCGGGCCGCCACCTTCCCCAGCCCCATGCCCCGGGCGCAGCTCGACCACATCCTGGCCGACCCCCGCGGCCTCGACGACCTCGGCCGCGTCGTGCAGGTCGCCACCAGCCGGCCCGCCGTCTCCGACCACCTGCCCCTGGTCGTTCAGCTCGACCGCAGATAGACGTCCTCGAGCCCGTCCTCCGGGTCCCACTGCTCGCCCACCTTGCGGAACCCGAACCCGGCGATGGTCGCCCGCGAGCCCACATTGTCCGGACGGATGCTCGCCCGCACCGCCGTCACCCGCGGGTCGGCGTCGGCCCGTTCCAGCAGCGAGCGCAGCATCGCCTTGGCGTAACCCTTGCGGCGATGCTCGGGCGCCACCGAGTACGCCACCTCGACCACTCCCTCGGCGTCCGGCGGACCGTGAAACCCACCGTGACCGACCGTTACACCCTCCGGCTCGGCCACCGCGGCCCGCGCGATCCACTCGGCCGCCGCCGGATCAGCCTCGATGTCGGCCAGCCGGATGCGCCACAACCAGGCCTCATCCACCAGGTACGGGCTCAGGGAGGCGCCCGCCGCCGCACTCGCGGCAGCCAGGTCGCCGTCGATCAGCGCGGCCAGCGCCGCGGGGGAGAGCTGTACGAATCGGATGTCCGCCACGCGAGCGATGATCACACACCGTTGCGGCCGTCGCCACATTCCCATTGCGCACAATTCAGTTGTGCACTACCGTTCTCACCATGGTCGACAGCACCGGACTCGAACAGATGGTCTGCTTCCAGCTCTACGCGGCCAGCCGCAGCATGACCGCCGTCTACCGGCCCGCCCTCGACCCCCACGGCCTCACCTACCCCCAATACCTGGCCCTGCGCGTCCTCTGGCACCGCGGCCCCACCACCGTCCGCGACCTCGGCAGACTCCTCGACCTCGACAGCGGCACCCTCTCCCCACTGCTCAAAAGACTCGAAACCGCCGGCCACGTACGCCGCGAGCGCGGCGCCGCCGACGAACGCACCGTCGAGATCCACCTCACCGACAGCGGCCACCGCCTCCGCGACGACCTCGCCGACCTCCCACGCCGCATCGCCTGCGCCGTCGACCTCACCGAGAACGAATTCCTCCAACTGCACAACCTGCTGAGCCGCATCCGCGGCACCCAAGGAAAGGGCACACCATGACGGCGATCTACACCGCCAGCGCCACCGCCTCCGGCGACGGCCGCAGCGGCCACGTCCGCTCCAGCGACGGCGTCCTCGACTTCGACCTCGCCGTCCCCAAGGAGATGGGCGGCCCCGGCGGCGCCCACAGCAACCCCGAACAACTGTTCGCCGCCGGCTACGCCGCCTGCTTCCACAGCGCCGTCAAGCTCGTCGCCCGCAGCCGGAAGATCGACCTCGCCGACACCGCCATCACCGTCGACGTCGGCATCGGCCCCAAATCCGATGGCACCCCCGGCTTCCAGCTCAACGCCACCATCGAAGCCGAACTCAGCGGCGTCGACCAGGACACCGCCCAGCAGCTCCTCGAAGCCGCCCACCAGGTCTGCCCCTACAGCAACGCCACCCGCGGCAACATCGACGTCCAGCTCAGCGTCGCCTGACTCCGCACGCCTGACGGCGGCGCGCGACCCAGGAGCCGCGCGCCGCCGTCACCGATGGCCGCCCTTGCCCCGGCCCGCACCCCGGTCAACCGGCCCGCGCCCCTGACCGGAGACCCCGGCCGGCCGGGTGCGACCCAGATCCTGCAGCACGTCGGCGGCAGCCGGGTGGCCCAGACCGGTCAGGATGGCGGCGGCCCTCCGCCAAGCCTCGCGGCCCTCGGCCGGCGCGCCCGAGCCGATCAGGGACGCCCCCAGCCGGCGCAGGGTCTCCGCCTCCTGGAAGCGGTCGCCACAGTTGCGGAAGGCCGTCAGGGCCTGCTCGAAATGGGTGATCGCCGCCGCATGGTCGCCGCGGAGATGGTAGGCGAACCCCAGCGTGTCCCGGGTCAGGCCGCGGCCCAGCTCGTCGTCCAGCCGCTCGTGCAGGGCCAGGGCGGCCGTGCAGCGGTCGACCGCGACCTCCGGCCGGCCCAGGTGGGCATGGTGCCAGCCGATCGCGTTGAGGACCGTCGCCTGGCCCGCCACGTGGCCCAGGCTCACGTACAGAAGCAGAGACTGCTCGTCGTGCACCAGCGCGTCCGCGTGGCGGTGCTGGCGGGCATGCAACGCGGCGGTCGTCCGGTGGGCCCCAGCCAGGCCCGCCCGGTCACAGGCCGACATGAACAGGCGGCGCGCGACGGCCAGCTGTTCGGCCGCCGGGCCGTACGCCCGCAGGCAGATCTGCGCCGCGGCCAGCCCCCGCCGCGCACCTGCCTCGGCGCCCCGGTCACCCAGCCGCACCGCGGCCCGGATCGCCGCCTCCTGCACAGTCACCCTGTCGTGCCAGCGGCCACTGCGGTTCAGGTAGTCCGACATCTCCCCGGCCAGGGCCACCACCTGCCGCGGGCCGCCGAGCTCGACACAGGACAGCAGCACCTCGTGCTCGTCCTCGAACCACGAGTGACCAGCCGCCTGCGCCGCTCGCACGTAGTGGTCGATCAGGCGGGAGCGGACCGGACCCGGGTCGCCGCCGAGCTCGGCCGCATAGAGCCGCACCAGGTCGTGCATACGGTAGCGGCCCATCCGGTGCTCCTCGACCAGATGCACGTCGATCAGCTCCCGCAGCGACAGCATCAGCGCCGCGCGATCCGGACCGGCCAGGAGCCCCAGGGCGGCCGCCCCGATATCCGGCCCAGGCGCATGGCCGAGCCGGGCGAACAGCTCGGCCGCGGCCGGGCGCACCGCGGCCACCGACGCGGCCAACACCGCCCGCAGACCATCCAGCCCGTCGAGCCGAGCCGCCGACAGATCAGCGGCCAGCGCGGCCAAGGGCAACGCGGGAGCCAGCGCCGCCCGGCCGGCCACCACCCCCAACGCGAGCGGCAACCCCGCGCAATCGCGAACCAGCGAGGCCACCGCCCGCGGTTCGGCCGCCACCTTGACCGGGCCGAGGTGACTGGTCAGGACCAGAGCAGACTCACCCGGGGAAAAGGTGCCCAGGGGCACCGGGCGAGCGCCGTGCCTGACGACCAGCCCGACCAGACCGCTACGGCTGGTGATCAGCGTGGCGCAGCCGGCCGCGCCGGGCAGCAGCGGTTCCACCTGGTCCACCGTGCGGGCATCGTCGAGCACGAGCAGCACCCGGCGCTCCGCCAAAAGGCTGCGATAGAGCATGACCTGCGAATCCGGATCGGGCGGCAGCGCGGCCGGCGAGACGCCGAGCCCGTACAACAATCCCCGGATCGCCGCGCCCGCCGGGACCGGTGAGGGGTCGAAGCCCCGCAGGTTGACGTACAGCTGACCATCCGGATAACGATGCGCGTGGTGGTGCGCCCAGCAGGAGGCGAGCCACGTCTTTCCCACGCCACCCGGCCCGTGGACGACCGCCACCCGGCCCGGCAGCAGCACGCTGTCGAGCGCGGCCAAGGCCTCCGCCCGGCCGGTGAAGGCGGCAGGCCTCGGCGGCAGCTGCCGGGGCACCACGGCGTCACCCTCGACGATGCGGCGGAACAGGCGCTGCAGGGCCGATGACGGGTCGATGCCCAGCTCGTCGGCCAACCGGCGGCGCAACCGCGCAAAGTGCGACAGCGCGTCGGCCCGCCGGTCACCGCGATGCAACGCGAGCATGAGCTGCCCGGCCAGGCGCTCGTCGAACGGGTCGGCCTCGGCGCGGGCGATCAACGTGCCGATCATCTCGCCGTGCCGGCCGTCGGCCAGCAGCAGGTCGACGTGCGCATGCTCGGCCTCCTTGCGTTCTCGCGCGAGCGAGGCCCGGACCTGCGTCGACCAGTCGGTGTCGAGCCGGCCCAACGGCTCACCGCGCCACAGATCCAGGGCCGACGCGTACGCGGACTCGGTCCGGGCCGTCGCGACCAGGTGCCGGAACCGGTGCACGTCAACCGTCAGCGGATCGGCCGCGAGCATGTACCCGGCCGCCCGCCGGACGATCGGGGTGTCCAGAGCCTGCCGGAGGCGGCACAGGTAAGCGCGCATGGTGTCCTTGGCGCCGCGTGGGGCACCGGCGCCCCACACGCGTTCGACCAGCGTGTCGGCCGGGACGCTGCGGCCGGCGTCCACGGCCAGCGCGGCCAGCACGTACCGCTGCTTGGTGTGCCCGATGTCAACCTCGCGGCCGTCGGCGCACACCTCGATCTCGCCGAGCAGCCGGAACTCCATGCCGATCAGTGTCCGCGGCGACCACCACCCGGACTGTCGGGCAGCGGACCCGCGATTCAACGACTATCCAACAGTTGCTCAGCGGCCCCGATCCACCGTGGTTCCCATCGGCCGGCCGGCCCGGCGGGCCACCCTCCGAAAGGACCAACAGATGCGTTACGTATTCGCAGCCGCGGCCGCCGTCAGCACCGTGCTGGCCCTCAGCACGGCGCCGTCGTCGGCCGCCCCGGCCGAACCGGTGGCCAACCACTGCATGGCCGAGATCGGCAAGCCGGCCTCCGAGGAGTGCTTCGCCACCTTCCCGGAGGCGCGCGAGCACTTCGTGGCCATGGGCGGACAAATCGGCGAGCCCAAGAGCGGAGCGCCGGCGGCCAAAGCGGCCCAGGCCGGTCTCAGCCTCATCCCGACGCTGATCGAGATCGCCTACGACTGGAACTACCGGAACCCGCTCGGCGGCACCTACTGGTTCTACGCCTACAACGGCGGCTGCACCAACACCCTGGCCGACCTGGACTACACCCAGGACCCGATGCCGAACGGCTGGGTGAACCGCGTCTCCTCGTCCACGCTGCTCTCGAACTGCTGGGCGAAGCACTTCGAGGACCCCGGCTTCGGCGGGGCGTTCGACGGATATCGCGGCTCGGCCAGCAACCTGAACGTGGGGACGAACGACAAGGTCTCGTCGATCAAGTGGTCCTAGCGGCCGGCGAAGGCCATCCACGGTCGATCGTCCGGCGGCGGCGCCGGACGATCGGCCTTCTTTCCGCACCGACACGAGGCAGGTGATCACCGAGGCGACGTACGCCCGCCCGGGCGACCTCAGGCGAGCTTGCCCAAGGCGCGGTTCGTACGGTTCGCCCGCACGGCCGCGCGCTGCTGCTCCGCCGTCACCTCGATGTAGTTCTGCGACGTAGCCAACGACGCATGCCCCAGCAACCGCATGATCTCGCTGGCGTTGGCGCCGTCCTCAGCCAGCCGCGTAGCGAAGGTGTGCCGCAAAGCGTGCAGCTGAGCACCCCGAGGCACCCGGTCATTGACACCCGCCCGCCGATAACAGGAGCTCACCAGATACTGCAGACCACCACGCTGCAGGGGAGCGCCCTTGCGATCCACCATCAACGCGTCACTCGCCCCCACCCGCCCGAACCGCAGCCGACGACTCTCCACATAACGCTCGACCACAGCATCCAGCTCGGGCTCAACAGGTACGGTCCGCGGCCGCCCGCCCTTACCCGCCACCTCGACCCGCCGCTCACCCGGACGCCCCAGAAACGATCCCACCCGCAGAGCCAGCAGCTCGGACAGCCGCAACCCCGCACACAGAGCCAGCGCCAGCACCGCCACATCCCGCTCCGGCCACGGATCCCGCACCCGGTCATCCACCCTGCTCACAGCATCGAGAAGCTGCTCCGGAGTGTCCTCACCACGCAGCGGCTTGGGGGAGTGGAGCGCCTGCTTCGGCTTGTCGACCGCCGACATCGGATTGCCCGCCACCACCTGCTCGGTCACCAGAAACGTGAAGAACGCGTTCCAGCTCGACCAGGCCCGCGCCACCGAAGCCGGCGCCCGAGATCGCGCAAAAGCCGCAAACGCCGCCCGCAGCGAACGAGGGGAGAGGTCACCCAAAGTGACCGGACCTTCGCCCATGTGCATGACAACCGAGTTCAGATCACGCTCGTACGCCGCCAACGTATGAACCGACAGCTTGCGCACGGCCCGGGCCGCGAGAAAGTCTTGAATGAGCGTGCTGACCGAAATGCTGCGCTCGTCATGCATATGAGATATTATACAGCACGTTCGTACGGATGTGCGGAGATGTCGGTCGGCATGCTGCGTGCCGGACATCCTCGGGGATCGACCGCCTGAAGTGAACGACACCGCCGAACGGGCCAGCGGTGGCGCCCGTCGCGATCAATTGCTGCTCCGGGCCGCCCAAAGGAACGGGGCAGCCATGCTGTCGACGTCATCCGTAGCGGGTCGCGGCTCGCGAAGCTTTGGCGGCCCGGATGCAACTGCCGGGCTGTTTGCTTTGACAGGCTCGGACTGTGCCCAGGCCAGCCGAGCTACAACACCGTCAGATCAAGGCGTCGGCCGACGCGCCCCACGTCGTCGGTCACAGGTCTGCAAAACCATCGACAGCCCGGGGGGGCTGCCCAGGGAACGGTGGAAGGAACGCAGCGCGCATCCTTCAGTGGCCCCCGTCCCGAGCTAGGTTGACATAACGTCGATTCTCGACCTGGGATATCGTCGATGGCTTTCCTCGGGATCAGCGGTGTGACGGCATCTTTGCGCCTAGCTCCGGTCCCGCGGCCGCTGTCGCCCCCGTCCTTTTTTGTCGTGAGCGCGGCTTGATTACCGAGAAGCGCGTCGGGTCGGTCTGTGCAGCCCGACCCGCGCCCGAGGGCATCAGGGTCTCTATCGGCGCGTCCGGATGAGGAGCAGCGCTCGTGGCGTGGAGACAAAGTATGGAGTGTGGCCGGTCTCCCCCATGCTTCGTCCGCATACCTCAGCGAGTCCAGCGGTGGGCGGCATACCCTGACCACGCTCGATGCCGCCGACCGCCGTGCTCTTGCTGAGCGAGTGAGCGCGGGTCTCGCCGTCACCGTCAGTTCGCCGATTTCAGGCTTGCGCGGTGGGGCGCACGACGATCTCGCTGATGTCGACGCCGTCGGGCTGTTCGACGGCATAGCTGATGGCCGAGGCGACGGCGGAGGGCGGCATCGCGATCTCGTCGCGCTGCCGAGTCATCGCTGCCGCGATCTCGGGATCCGCTCCCTTGCCGATGCCTTCGGTGTTGGTGAAGCCGGGAGAGACGAGGGTGACGCGCAGGTCAGGCCCCGATTCCTGCCGCAGGCCTTCGGTGAGCACCTTGACCGCTGTCTTGGTGGCCGCGTAGACGGCTTGGGGTGTTTTGACGACGTACGCCGCGGTGGAGGCGACGTTGACGAAGTGGCCGGAACGCTGCCGGCGGAAGATCGGCAGGGCGGCCCCGATGCCGTTGAGCAGGCCGGTGATGTGGGTGGCGACCATGGCGTCCCAGTCGTCCTGGCGGAGGTCGTCGAACGGTGAGACAGCCATCGTGCCCGCGTTGGAGACGAGGACATCGAGCCGGCCGTACCTGTCCATGGCCGTGTCCGCCATGCGTTGCAGGTCCTCTCGCCGTGTGACATCGACGACGAGTCCGGTGGCCGTGCCGCTCTCTGCGGTGATGTGGTTGACGACATCGGTCAGCCTGTCCTCGCGGCGGGCTCCGACGACGAGGCGGGCGCCCTTGCGGGCGAGGTGGATCGCTGTCGTCTCACCGATGCCGCTGCTGGCGCCCGTGATGGCGATGACCTTTCCGCTGATGCCTGACATGGTCGGCTCCTTTCCTGGGAAGTGCGCAGGCGCGTGGTGCCCTACAGTCAATCGGAGGCGCCTCCACTTCGTCAGCGTAAGTGGAGGCACCGCCACTTAGCAACTCGTGGTCTATCAGGAAGGAGCGGCAAGGACCTCATGAGAGATGCAACGTCCCGGCCCTTGCGGGCCGACGCTCGGCGAAACAGGGAAAAGATCCTGGCGACCGCCGCGCAGATGTTCGCGGCGGAAGGGCTGGAGGTCCACCTCGAGCGCATCGCCAAGGAAGCGGGTGTGGGCACCGGGACTCTGTACCGCAACTTCCCCACGCGCGAGACGCTGGTCGAGGCGGTCTACCGCAACGAGGTGGCGCAACTGTGCGACGCCGCTCCGGCTCTGCTTCTCCGGCACGCCCCGGACGAGGCCCTCCGCGCATGGATGCGCCTCTTCCTGGACTACGCCACCGCCAAGCACGGCATGATCGACGCCCTGCGTGCCATCGCCGCGACGGGGAACAACCCGTACGGCCACAGCCGGGAACTGATTCAGGCCGCTGTCGCTTCGCTCATGAGCGCATGTGCGGCGGACGGGATGATCCGCACCGATATCCAGCCCTCCGACATCGGCGCCGCCTTGGAGGGCATCGCTCTCACCTCGGCGCGTCCTGAGCTCCGCCGGCAGGCGGAGCGTCTGCTGGACCTCACCCTGGACGGTCTGATGATCCGCCGGTGAAGCATGCGGCGCTTGAAGGGCTGCCTCAGTGGCTGCCGAGTTCGACGAGCAGGACGCCGATGATGACGAGGGTGATGCCGGCGGCCATCTTTTTGGTGAGGGGGTCGTTGAAGGCGGCCTTCGCGATGATGGCGGTGCCGGCGATGCCGATGGCGGACCAGATGCCGTAGGCGATGCCGATGGGCATGCCTTCCTGCAGGGCCAGGGAGAGCAGGGTGAAGGAGACGGTGTAGCCGGCGAGGATGGGGGCGATCCATTTCTTGACGCGCAGGCCGTCGGAGACGCGCAGGGCCATGGTGGCGCTGATCTCCAGGGTGATGGCGAGGGCGAGGTAGAGGTAACTCATCGGGCCTCTTCCGGCCGCGAGCCCGTTTCGATGAGCAGGACGCCGCCGATGATGGCGGCGAAGCCGACGGTCATGAGCCAGGTGAGCGGGTCGCCGAAGATGACCGCGGCGGCGAGGGCGGTGAGGGCGACGCCGCTGGCGGCCCAGATGCCGTAGGCGACGCCGATGGGTATGCCTTGGCGCAGCAGCAGGGACATGAGGATGAACGCGGCGATGTAGCCGGCGACGACCAGGGTGTACCAGGCGGGGTGGTCGACGGCGGCGCGCAGGGCGAGGCTGGCGCTGACTTCTGAGATGATCGCGCTGCCGAGGGTTATCCACTTCATCGCATGCTCCTTCGATGTGGATGAATTTTGACAGGGGGCGATCTTGTGGAGGTCAGGTGGGTCACGGGGTTCCTGGATTCGCCGGCGCGTGAGGTCGAGGGGTTCTGGCTGGCGGTGACGGGTTCGACGTTGTCGGCGCGGCGCGGGGATTTCGCGACGTTGCTGCCGGCGGACGGGGATGCGTATCTGCGGGTGCAGGTTCTCGGGTCCTCTCCCCCGCGTACGCACCTGGATCTGCATGTCTTGTCGGTGCGGGCGGCGGCCGGTGAGGCGGTGCCGCTGGGGGCTTCGGTGTTGCTCGACGAGGGTGACCTGGTGGTGTTGCGCTCCCCCGCGGGTGCGGTGTTCTGCCTGGTGCCTTGGGATGGCGAGGTCGCGCGGCCGTCGCCGGTGGCGTGGCCGGGCGGGTCGGTCAGCGCGGTGGATCAGGTGTGTGTCGACGTACCGGGGAATGCTTTTGATCGTGAGGTGGGGTTCTGGTCGTCGTTGACGGGGTGGGCGCGCAGGCCGTCGGATTTACCGGAGTTCGAGCACCTGGAGCGGGGCGAGGGCCTGCCGTTGAAGCTGTTGATGCAGCGTGTGGGGTCGTCGCGGGCGGGGATGCACCTGGATCTGGCGTGTGACGACGTGGATCGTGAGGTGGCGCGGCACGTGGGTCTGGGGGCGGCCGTGGTGCGGCGGGTCGAGGGTGATTGGACGACGTTGCGTGATCCTTCGGGCCGGGAGTATTGCGTCACCGGGCGATCGCCGTCTGTTTGCTAACGTGGGTTGCGGTACCGCAGGAGCGGATATCCCGGACGAGGACGTGTCGTACCCGGCAGGCAAAGACGACCGCGTGAGGGTGGTGCGTCGTCGTGGCCTGGGTCGTTCTGGTGATCTCTGGTGTGCTCGAGTCGGTGTGGGCAGTGGCCCTCGGTCGTTCGCAGGGCTTTTCCCGGCTCGTGCCCAGTGTGATCTTCGTGGTGGCGCTGGTGGCGTCGATGGTCGGGCTCGGTTACAGCCTGCGGAGCATTCCGATCGGCACGGGGTACGCGGTGTGGGTGGGCATCGGCGCGGTGGGCACGGCTCTGGCCGGGATGCTGTTTCTGGGCGAGTCGGCCGGCGTGCTGCGGATTTTGTCGTTGCTGCTGGTCGTGGCCGGGGTTATCGGGCTCAAGTTGTTCCACTGATCTGGGCGGTCGTCTCGGCGGGGCGTTCGAGGTGGACCTGGCGGAAGTCGTTATTCAGCGCGTCACGGCACATGCCGGCGTAGCCGGGTGGAACTGGCTCGGAGCGTAGCGCTACGACCAGGGTCGTAGGCGTGCCGGCGGGGTTGTCCTCTGTGCCGTCCGCGCGGGGTCTGCGCGCGGGAATGTCGGTGGCACCTGGTAGAAGTGTCATACAAACGTTCGAAGGCGTGTGGAGGGCTGGGGCGATGGCTGGGCTGAGCACCGACGAGTTGCAGACGATCCGTGACGGGCTGGCGGCCGGGCGCAAGCCGCGGGTCCAGTTCACCGATGCCGCCGGGCAGATGGCCGGGCAGCTCGGGCAGGTGGTCGGGCTGGGTGATCCGGCCGAGTCCGACGAGTGGGTGGTGGTGCGGTTCGGGCGTGACGAGTTGCCCTTCTCCCCCGGTGATCTGCTGGTGGCGCCCCGGGGTGCGGTGGCGAAGAAGGCGGCTCCGGTTCCTGCCGCGGCTGAGCCGGTGGCGCCGCCGGGGCCGGCGTTCGTGCTCGATCAGCCGGCGCCGGGGGCGAAGAAGGCCCGGGCCGCGGCGGAGGCGAACGGCGGGTCGCAGGCGGCAGTCAAGGCGGCCGGCGGCGAGGACAGGGCGGGCGCGCCCGCGCCGCGGAAGGGTGGGGATGACGTGACGGCGGCTCCTGGGCCTCGGAAGGCGGCGGGGCGTTCGGCCAAGCCGAAGCCTCCGCCCGCCTTGACGGTCACGCTGGCTTACGGCGAGGGCGAGTGGACGGTGGCGGCTTCGCAGGGTTCCAAGGTGCTGGCGAAGCCGTACGTGGTGCGCCCGGCCGAGGCGTTGCGGATGGTGGCGCTGGTCGACGTGCCCGGGGTGCACGAGGCGGTGGAGCAGATCCTGTCGGCCGAGCGGTCCGAGGCCGAGGAACAGGCGCGGCGGCTGCGGGCCGAGCTGGCTGAGGTCGAGGCTCGCCTGGCCGAGTTGACCGAGAAGCCGTGAGGCCGGGGTGGGCCTATGTGGTCGCGCGGGGGCTCCTAACGAGGTGACGTCATCGCTGGGTGATGCTGTCGTCGGTGCGGCGGCGTAGGCGCAGGCGGTGCCGTGGCGTGCGGGCGACGGGCACGGCGGGCTGATCGGTGGCGGGGCGGCGGGGGCGGACCCGGGACAGGTCGACGGCGCGGGTGCGGTCGACGAAGTGCGGGGTTTCCAGTTCGCCGGGGCGCAGCGGGATCAGCGTGTCGTGGATGCCGTCCATGATCTGACGGGTGGCCTGCATGGCCTGGGCGCCGGCGGTTCCGGAGAGTCCGGTCAGGTCGACGGGGGCGCCGAAGCGGACGTGGACGACCGGTCGGTGGCGGAGGGCTCGGAGCACGGAACGCAGCATGTGCTTCGGGGTGTCGTACGGCAGGACGGCGTGCGCGCCCCACTGCGCGACCGGCAGCACGGGGGCGCCGGAGGCGGCGGCCATGCGGGCGACGCCGGTCTTGCCGCGTTCGGGCCACATCCACGGGTCGAGGCCGATGCGGCCCTCCGGGTAGACCAGCACGAGCGCGCTGTCCTTCAGGGCCTGGACGGCTGCGGGCAGGGCGTCGGCGACGTGGGCGGTGTTGCGGTCCACGCGGATGTGCCCGGCGGCGCGCATGGCGGCGCCGAACACGGGGGCCGTGAACAGGCCGCCGGTGGCCAGGATGCGCGGGGCGATGCCGGCCTTGTGACAGGCGGCGGTCATCACCGCCGGGTCGAACGGGCTGACGTGGTTGGCCGCGAGGATCAGCGGGCCGGCCCGCAGCTCGGCCGGAATGTCGCCGGAGACGCGCAGCCGGCACAGCGGGAACACGACCACGCGGGACAGCGCGAGCATGAAACGCCACATGAGGGGGACGGGGTTGCTGGTCATCAGGCCGACAATGGTCGCACGGCCCATCCGGGCGGCCGATCTCCGTCCAGGCCTGATTCGGCGACGGTCAGCCAGTGCTCGACTGTCGTTTCGTCGTGGTGGCGGATGGACCAGTCGACCATGCGCAGGCTGATGTGGGCCCAGTAGGCGTCGCGGCGGCGCCGGGAGATGCCGTCGAGGCGCCGGTCGATCGGGGCGAGCAGCTCGTCGTGCCGGCCGGTGAGCCAGAACCGCAGGGTGACCAGGTCGAAGTGGCGGTCGCCGCGGGTCGCGCCGTCCCAGTCGATCAGGCCGGTGACGCGGCCGGCGTCGACCAGCACGTTGCCGGGGTGGAAGTCGAAGTGCACCAGGTCGTCGCCGATCATGGCCGAGCCGTAGGCGGCGCCGACGGCGTGGACGCGCGCGAGCAGGGCGGCCGAGCGGGCGCTGTGCTCGGCCAGGGGCTGATGCAGGCAGAACCCGGGGCCGTCGGCGGTCAGGTAGAGATCGCTGGGCTTCGGCGCGGGCACGTCGAGCAGCAGGCCGGCCAGCCGGTCGTTGAGAGCGAGAAGCTGGCGTACGAGGGTCTGGTCCATCCGGTCGGGCGGTGCGCCCGGCAGCCGCTGCTGAACGATGACGCGGGCGCCGTCGACGTGGGCGGCCAGCTCGTGGCGGGCGGTGGGGATGCCGGCCTGGCGGGCACGGTCGACCAACGGGCCGCTGCGGGACCGGCCCTCGGTCAGCACGGATCGCCGCCCGTCGGGCCAGCGCACGTAGGCCGCGCCGACCTCGCCGCCCGGCGCCGGGCCCTCCAGGATCAGCCGGACGCCGGTGATGTCGGCTATCCGGTCGATGATCTGCGGGGCATCCAGGCGCGCGGTCCGGGGCCACGCACGGTCGACCGCTTCGGTCACTTCGGCCCCCGCCCGGGTGACGTCCAACGCATAGCGGCCAGAACCTTATCGCCCTAAGCCTTTCGATGGTGTCCGGGATCCGACTCTTTCAGGCCGAGCGCGTCTTCGACGAGCGCGGTCAGGTCGTCCTCGCTCAGGCCGGGCTCGACGTCGATCGCGGTCAGGCCCTGCTCGCGGGTGGTGGCACGCAGCCGGTCGGTGAACAGGCCGTCGCGTTCCAGCAGGCCGGCCAGGGCCCGCTCCGGGTCGCTCGTGCGCGCGGCGATACGCCAGGTCGAACCGCGGCTGTCGAACGCCGCCCGCCGGAACTGCGGGGTGGGCAGCAGCCACACGGCTCGACCCGGGTGCGGTACGAGACCGGGCAGCAGCCGGAAACCCTCGGCGATCACCGGCGGGCCGTCGGGCAGCGCGGCGAGGTCGTCCAGGATCAGGTCGAACGCCTCGCCGCGGAACCAGTGGAACGTGTCCAGCATGACCCGCGGTGGCCGCAGCCACCGCTGGTCCATGCTCATCGCCAGGAACGCGGCCAGGTGCGGGCTGGTGGCCGGGTCGCTGCGGCGCGCGTGCTCGGTCATGACGGCGTCGGTGTCGTACAGGCGCAGGCCGTGACGTGCGGCCAGCCGCCGGGCGACGGTGCTCTTGCCGGCGCCGCTGCCCCCGCCGATCCAGTAGACGTCCATCGCAGAAGTGTCGTACCCCCGGAGAAGGATCGCCGCATGAATGACATCCCCGCACGGCTGACGGTCGTGACTCTCGGCGCCCGCGATGTGGGCGCCCTGCGTTCCTTCTACCGTTCCCTGGGCTGGCCCGAGGCTCCCGGCAGCGACGACACCTGGGCCGGTTTCCTGCTCGGCGGTGTGCTGCTGGCGCTGTATCCGCTCGGCGAGCTGACCGCCGAGGCCGGGGCGGGCGGGCCACCCGGCTCGTGGTCGGGCGTGACGCTGGCCTGCAACGTCGACACCCGCGACGAGGTCGACGCCGCCTTCGCCGCCGCGCTGGCCGCCGGCGCCGCCGGTGTCGCCGCGCCGGTCGACCGGGAATGGGGTGGCCGGTCGGGCTACATCGCCGACCCCGAGGGCAACCGGTGGGAGGTCGCGTGGGCGGGTTCGGCCCGGTTCGACTCCCGGGGTGCGCTCGTGTCGTTCGGCTGAGGCCGGCAGCCCGCGCTGTCAGGTCTCGAGGGCGGCCTGGACGTCGGCGGGCACCGGCAAATGATCGGGGTCGGCCGGTCGCAGGCGGCACGCCACCACGTCGCCGGCCCGGGCACCGTGCCTGCGCGGCGCCGACGTACAGGCACGGGCGCAGGTTGACTTCGGCCTTGTTTACCCCCAGATCGACTTCGACGCGCCGGGTGGCCTCCGCGACGACAGCTTCTTGAAGTCGAGTACGTGCGCACCCGCTCGTCCCCTGGCGTCGTCGGTGCGGAAGGTGCGCTGGTCGATCCAGACCTCGTGCCACGGCAGGGTCAGCGTGGGTCAGTGCGCCGTGCTGGTCGGGGAACCGGCCGTGTCGCGGCCCCCGCCGTCCCCCGCATCGGGGTCCGGGGTGATGCTGCGGGTGCTGCGCAGGCTCCACACGATCGAGACGGTGATCGTGACGACGATGACGCCGAGGGTGACCGGGATGGGCAGCTTGCCGACCGGGGTCTCCGACAGGATGAGCTTGACGCCGGCGAAGGCGAGCAGGACGGCCAGGCCGTAGTGCAGGTGGACGAAGCGGCGCAGCAGCCCGGCGAGGCAGAAGTACAGGCTGCGCAGTCCCAGGATGGCGAACGCGTTGGCTGTCCAGACGATGAACGTGCTGGTGGTGATGGCCAGGATCGCGGCCACGGAGTCGATGGCGAAGATCAGGTCGGTGGCCTCGACCGCGATGAGCACGACGAACAGCAGGGTGGCGACGCGTTTGCCGTTGATCCGGGCGAAGAACTTGTCGCCGTGGTAGGCCGGGTCGGTCGGGATGACCTTGCGGACCAGGCGGACGACGGGGTTACGGTCGGGCGGGGTCTGCTCGCCGTGGCGGAACGCCATCTTGTAGCCGGTGTAGATCAGGAAGGCGCCGAACACGTAGGCGGTCCAGAAGAAGGTCTCGAGCAGTTCGGCGCCGACGAAGATGAACACCAGCCGGAGGACCAGGGCGCCGATGACGCCCCAGAACAGCACCTTGTGCTGCAACGCGGCGGGGACGGCGAAGTAGGTGAAGATCAGCGCGAAGACGAAGACGTTGTCGATCGACAGGGCCTTCTCGATCAGGTAGCCGGCGTAGTAGGTGCCGGCCACGTCACCGCCCTGCCAGGCCCACAGGATGACGCCGAACAGCAGTCCGGCGGCGATCCAGACACCGGACCAGATCGCGGCCTCGCGGAAGCCGATGACGTGGTGGTCGCGGTGCAGGAACAAGTCGACGGCCAGCATCGCCGCGATCGCCAGCATGAGCACGGCCCAGACCCACCAGGACACAGACATGGTGAAGGGGAGTCCTTTCGTCCTGGCCGAACCTGCTCGGGGCACAGAGGTGAGGTTCGGCGTTGCTGGACGAAGGTCTCCCCGGGCCACTGCCTCAGTGGCTGCACCACCGGGATCCGGATGGGCCGGCCCGTAATGACGGCGATGCGTGGATCGTCGGGTACTCCCCCTCGAACTGCGATCAAGTATTCACGAAGCACCGTTCGTACGTCAAGCGCTTCGGCGCCCGAAGCGCGATGCTGATTTCGTGTGTCACGGAACGTATATTGAGGCGACGACCCCCACATCCCCACGGAGGCGCCGGATGTCTCTGGCAGCTCGACCGACCACCACGCCGGCGCCGCGGGCGTGGACGTTCCTCACCAACCACGCCCACGTCCTGCTGGCCCTCGCCCGCGAGCCGACCGCCCGGCTGCGCGACGTCGCCACGTCTGTCGGCATCACCGAACGCGCCGCGCAGGCCATCGTGGCCGACCTCGAAGCTGCCGGCTACCTGCACCGCGAACGCGTCGGACGCCGCAACGAATACACGATCAACACGGCCGGCAGTTTCCGGCACCCCGCCGAGGCCGACCACCGCATCGGCGAGCTCATCACCCTGTTCACCGGCACGCAGGAGACCTGAGCGATCACCTTTTCGGTTCGAGCAGGCGACATCCCCGAAGCCCTGGGGGCGGTCCGTCAAGGCAGGTCGACGGTGACCACGTCGGGGAAGGCCAGCGCGGCCCAGAACGAGCCGGGCGGGCCGGTGATCAGCTGGTGGGCGGCCAGCCACGTGGTCAGGGCCATGCCGTGGGTGCCGACCACCAGGGGACCGCCGCCGGCACGGGCGGCGTGCCGGGCGACCGCCGCGGTGAAACGGGCAGCGACCTGCTGCCGGGGCTCCCAGCCCGCAGGAGTGGCGCCTTCGACGTACGCGCGGGCACGTTCCCGGTGGTCGTCGCGCCACTCGTGGGGGCGGCGCACCTCGTCGAAACCCGCGTCCTCAAGCACATGGCCGCCCGCGGTCGCCACCTGCAGGGTCTCGGCGGCCTTCGGCTCGGTGCTGGCCACCAGCCAGGCGCCGGGCGGCAGCGAGAGCGCCCGGGCCCCGGCCGCTCCAGACGCGCCGAGGCGCCAGAGGTGCGGCGGCCGAGCCGGGTCGGCCTCGGGCATGGCGTGCCGCACCAGGATCACTCGCATCGCCACCGCCACCGCCCACCGCGCCGGCCGGGAAGCCCGCGGGTCAGTCCCACCGGACACGCATCACACGCTCGGGTCCCAGGCGATGATCTGGTCGAAGACGCGGGCGTCGCCCTCCAGCTTCAGCGCGTCCAGCGGGATGCGGTCGTAGAAGAGCAGCACCAGCTCACCGGCCGTGCCCGAGGCAGCCGCCGTGGCGGGGGTGCCGTCGGCGGGCGCGCGCCCGGTCCGGGCGCCCGCGGGCGAGAGCTCCACGCGCCAGGAGCGGCCCTCGGTGGCGTGGTAGTCGATCGTGGCGGGTTCGTGCGGCCACGCGGCTGTCGTCGCGCAGCAGGTGGACAGGAAATCCTCGACGCCGTCGAGGGCCACGTCGACCGGCAGCGGCTGCGCCTGACCCGCCGCGAGCTGCGCGTCGTAGGTGTGCACCGCGACCTCCTGCAGCTGGTGCCGGGCGACGGCGGCGCTGTTCTGCGGGGACTGGGAGTCACCCCACCAGGTCCAGCAGCCACGATCGGGGCCGGCCTCCCGCAGCGCGTCGAGCAGCAGCTGGGTCGACGAAGCCAGCCAGGCCGTCAGCGCTTCGCGATCGCGGGGCGCGGACGGGCCGCCGGGCGGGGCCTTCGACGTCGCACCCGGGCCCGCGGCGACGGTGGCGGCCCAGGACTGCCGCCCCTCCCCCAGGTGCCGCGCCAGGTCGAACAACGTCCATTCGGGGCACGACGGCACTGTCACGTCGAGGCTGGGCGCTGCGGCGACGGCCGTCCGGAAGGCTGCCGACCGCTCGTCGATCAGCGTCACCAGGTCGGGGAACTCGAGTGTTCTTCGCACCCGCGCTGTCTACCATCGGGACCCGGTTGCCGGACAGCGATTTCCTGCGAGGAGTTCCGCGATGACGACAGGCCCCTACACCGGACTGGCCGCCACCTTCGACACGGCCGCGGAGCTGTACGAGCAGGTCCGCCCCGGGTATCCCGGGGAGCTGTTCGACGACCTCGCGCGGCTGAGCGGGCAGCCGGGCCCCGGCGCCCGGGTGCTGGAGATCGGGACCGGCACCGGTCAGGCCACCCGCAGTCTGCTCGACCGGGGGTGGACCGTGGTGACTCTGGAACCGGGACGGGAACTGGCTGCGGTGGCGCGCCGGGTCCTGGCCGGGCGGGGCGCCGCCGAGGTCGTCGAGTCGCCGTTCGAGCGGTGGGACGCCGGCGGACGGGAACCGTTCGACCTCGTCCTGGCGGCGACGTCGTGGCACTGGCTGGATCCTCACGTCGCCTTCCGGCGGGCCGCGGAGTTGCTGCGTCCCGGCGGGCACCTGGCGATCGTCGCCACCACGCACGTGTGCCCGGCCGGCGGCGACGACTTCTTCAACCAGGTCCAGCCCGTGTACGAACGACTCGGCCTGGGCGACGGCGGCGACGGCCCGGAACCGCCCGAGGCGTTCACCGACCCCGACGTCGAGGCGATCACCGGCAGCGGGCTCTTCGGCCCGCCGGTCGTGCGCCGCTACGTCTGGTCCCAGGAGTACACGGCCGACCAGTACCTGGCGCTGCTGTCGACCTACTCCGGGCACATCGCCGCGTCGCCCGGGCAGCGGGAGGCGTTGTTCGCCGAGATCCGCCGCATGATCGCGGCCCGGCCGTCGGGGACCGTCCGCAAGCACTACCTCAACATGCTGCAGACAGCCCGGCGTACCGACTGAAGTGGACACCTATCTGCGGCGGCTCGGGCTGAGCCACCTGGCCGGTGCGCCGCCCAGCGCCGACGGGCTGCGCGCCCTGCACCGGGCGCACACGGAGCGGGTTCCGTACGAGTGCCTGGACATCTGGCTCGGCCGGGCCACCACCGTGGACCCGGTGGAGTCGGTCGGGCGGATTCTGCGCGGGCGCGGCGGGTACTGCTTCCATCTCAACGGGGCGTTCGCGGTGCTGCTCGAGAGCCTCGGCTACCGGGTCACGCGGCACGTCGGCGGGGTCCAGCGTCGGGGCGGGGCCGCAGCGGGCGCGAGCGGCGACCATCTCGCCCTGACCGTCGAGCTGGCAGGCGGTCGGTGGCTGGTCGACGTCGGTCTCGGTGACGCGCTGTACGAACCGTTGCCGCTGACCGAGGGTGAACATCGACAGGGACCGTTCACCTACGGTCTGCGGGCGTCCGAAGCGGAGCGTGGTGGCTGGCGGTTCGACCACGACCGGCGGGGCGGGTTCGCCGGCATGGACTTCCGGACCCCGGCCGTACCGATGGAAGCCTTCGCCGCCATGCACGAACACATGTGGACCTCGCCGGATTCGGGCTTCGTGCGGACGGCGACGGTGCAGCGCCGGGATGCGGGCGGCGCCGACGTGTTGCGGGGCCTGACGCTGACGCGGGTCGCGGAGACGATCACCCGTACGGTCGTGGACGAGCCGGCGGACTACTTCACAGCTCTGGGTGATCTGTTCGGGCTCACTCTCGGCGAGGTGACCGGGGCCGAGCGGGCCGCGTTGTGGCGGCGCCTGGTGACTGCTCACGAACGGTGGTCGAGCGGGGCGTGACGGGCTCGTTGGCGGCCGAGCCGTCGCGTCTGTCTCAGTGCTGCCGCGGTGGTGCGCCGCGCTGGCGCAGATAGGCCAGGACGGCTTCGCGGGTGGTGCGGACGCCGAACATGGCCCGGGCCTCGGCGATTCGGCGGTTGGCGGTACGCAGGGACAGGAACTCGGCGGCGGCCGCGGCGGCGATCGTGTCACCCGCGGCCAGACGGTCGAGCAGGGCCCGCTGCTCGGGGACCAGGTCGGCCACCGAGTTCTGGTCGCCGGCCGGCTCGGCGACACCCTGGTTGACCGGTCCCAGGCGGCCCAGGTCGTCGATCAGGGCCCGGCCCAGCTGCGACTCGGCGTCGCAGACGGCGACGATGCCGGCGCCGCGGGCGGCGGCCAGCACCGCCAGTTGCAGGGTGTCAGGATCACCTACCCGGCCGTGCAGGACCAGGCGACTGCCCGTGACGTCCCACGCGGGGTCGGGCAGGGCGAACCCGTCGCGCGGCACCCAGCCGTCCCGGGTGAGCCGGCGTATCACGGTGTCGGCGTCGCCGTGATTGGCGACGACGTGGCGAGGAGCGTCGGGCTGTCTGGTCACCGGCCATCCTTGTGCGAGTCATTCGTGTCATTCGTATCGGTTTCTGATGGGTGGGTGGCGAAGGCCAGGGCGGCTGCTTCGGTACGGGTCCGTGCGCCGAGCTTGCGCATGCCGGCACGGATGTGGGTGTCGACCGTCTCGGCCGAGATGCCGAGCTGGCCCGCTATCCGGCGAGTGGGTTCACCGGCGGCGACCAGCCGCAGCACGTCGTTCTCGCGGCGGGTCAGCTGGTCGCCCGACCGCGGGCTGCGGGTGTCGCGGTGCACGTGGTGGCGGCGCAGACCGCGGCGGGCCCGGCCGGCCAGCACGGTCAGCCCGGCCGCGTCGGCGAGTTGCTCGGCGGAGAGCAGCGCGGCGACCGCCCGGGCGGGGTCGGTGTCGGTCACCCCGGCGGCGAGCAGGCACCGGATCCGCTCCCGCAGGGCGACAGGCCGCCAGCTCTCCGCGGCGGCGGTGAAGCCGGTGCCGGTGGCCCAGGCGGTCAGCGTACGCCGGGCGGCAGCCGGAAGCCCGCCCGGAAGCGGCTGGGTGGAAAGCTCCCCCAGATCGTGGGCCGCCCACTGCGCGGTGATCGCGTGCAGCCCGGCGAGCAACCCGGCCGCCCCCGGCGCGGCGCTCTGCGCGGCCCGTTCCGGTTGCCCGTCGAGCCACGCCGTCTCCTGAGCGACCCACGCGGTCGCCGGATGCGCCGTCCCCGCCGCGTCCAGATGTGCCCGCGCCGCCGCCAGCAACCCGGTGTCGGCCTCGATCAGCGCCGCCGCCGCGGTCGCATACCCGCGCGCCTCGTCCGGCAGTGCCCGGTCGGTCAGGTTCGAAGCCCGCTTCAGTACGCCGTCAGCCCCGTCCCACATCCGTGCCGCCACCGCCGAACCGGCCGCCACGCCTCCCCCGGCCCGCGCTCCTGGAAGACCGGCCGCCTCGTGTGAGCCGTAGGCCGCAGCGCCCGGCTCAAAGGGGCCCGTCGGGCCGGTGCTCGGGTAGGGCGACGATGTGGCGGCCGGATCCGATGCTGGGCCCGGAGATGCGGCGGGATCGACCGAGTGGGCGACCAGGTCGCCGGGCAGCGAGCCGTGCAGGGCCAGGGCCCAGTCGGCGGCCGCGGTGAAGCGGGTCTGCCAGCCGTAGGCCAGGGCGGCGGCGCTGTCGCGGGCGGCGGCCAGGGCGGCGCCGGCCGCGTCGGTGAGCCGGCCGTCGGCGCCCAGTTGCTCCACGAGCAACCACGCCGACCAGCGGGCGATCAGCGGGTCGCCGCTGCGGGCGGCCGCGGCCAGGGCGACGTCCCAGCCGGGAGTGCGGAAATGGGCCTGCACGGCGGCCAGCGCGGCCGCCACGCCCGGCGACGGCTTCGGATGGCGGGCGTTGACCTTGCCGGCCAGGTCCTGGGCGGCCGACGGGTCGGCGGCCAGTTCGGCCAGCAGCAGCACCCGGTCGCGGGCGGCCAGCACCGGGCCGGTGGCGGCGTCGGGCACCGACCGGACCGCGGCGCGGGCCCCGGCCGGGTCGCCCGCCTGCAACAGGGCCTCGCCGCGCAGCACGTCGGCCTCGGGGCCGAGCGGTTCGCCGGTCTGCAGCACCCGGGCCGCGGCCGCCGGGCGCCCGGCGGTCAGGGCCGCGTCGGCCGCCGCCAGCCGCACCCGCGCGTCTATCGGCACGTCCAGTTCGCAGGCGAACAGCAGCAGCGCCGCCCGGTCACCACCCGAGGCCAGGTCGGCAGCCACCAGCGCTCGCCGGTGTGCCCCCATGAGGTCCCCGGCCGCCGCGAGATGGCGGGCCGCCTCGGCCGGCGGGGTCAGCTCGGCCAGCCGGGTGTGCA
This sequence comes from Paractinoplanes hotanensis, assembly GCF_023717965.1. Taxonomy (NCBI): domain Bacteria; kingdom Bacillati; phylum Actinomycetota; class Actinomycetes; order Micromonosporales; family Micromonosporaceae; genus Paractinoplanes; species Paractinoplanes hotanensis. The sequence goes on from NZ_JAMQOL010000029.1 coordinate 47,692, forward strand.
GCTCGACCCGGGCGGCCGCGTCGAGCAGCCCGGCCGCGGTCTCGGCCACATAGGACGACACCGGCAGCAACAGCTCGCCGCCGGCCCCCGGCCGCGCGTCCGCGGGCGACGGGCGCCGGTCGCCGGGAACCACGCCACCGACGCCACCGCCCGGCGACGACGACGGATCGCCGCCGGCAGCGGGGGCGCTCCCCGGCGATGACCAAGGGTCATCGCCGGCCACGCCGGAAGACCGGGCGGAAGCGGTAGCGGCGTCCCGCGACGACGCTGGGTCGCCGGCGGAGGACCGGGGCGAGGCGGGAACCACACCGGACGCCTCACCGTCGGCGGCACCAGCCGAGCGGGCGAGACCGGGAGCAGCGGCCGCCGAGGGCGAGGCACCGCCGGCAAGCACAGCGCCGGCCGACGGAGACCGCGGGCCCGGCGACGGCAGAGCATCACCGGAGGCGGCGCCGAGCAGGACGGAGGCCGGGGCGATCAGGCCGGCTGCGAGCAGGTCGGTGGCGCCGGGGCCGAGCAGGGCGGCGGGGGCGGGGCGGCCGAGCAGGCCGAGCGCGGCCAGCGCGGTGCGGGCCGGGCGGGGCAGGTCGGCCAGGGCGGCGGCGATCGCGTACGCCACCTGGTCGATGTCGGGGCCGGACGCGGCGCGGCCCGCGGCGGCCTGGCGGGCCAGCGCTGTCACCGCGAGGGGGTTGCCGCCGGCCCGGTCGGTCACCGCGGCCACGGTCGCCTCGTCGAGGTGGCCGGCGCTGCGGCGGGCCAGGTCGAGCGCGGCCGCACGGTCGAGCGGCGGCACCTCGATCCACGCGGTCGCCGCCGTTCGGAGCGCTTCGACGGCCGCCGCGGGCAGGCGGTGCGGTGTGCGCACGGCGGTGAGCACCCGGCAGCGGGCGGCCAGCAGCGGCAGCGCGGCCAGGGTGGCCGGGTCGGCGTAGTGCAGGTCGTCGAGAACCAGCAGCCCGCCCCGCACCCGGGAGCGGACCGCCTCGGCCAGCAGGTGCACGTCGTCGGCGGGCAGCCGGGCACGCACGGCCCGCGACAGGGCGAGCGCGGGCACGGTCTGCAGCATCGCTAGCCCGCCGCCGGCGTGCACGGGCCCGGGCACCGAGGCGGCGATCTCGCGCAGCGCCGTGCTCCGGCCGCAGCCGGGCGGGCCGGTCAGCACGACGAGACCGGGGCGTTGCAGCATGGCGGCGGGCTGACGCAGCGCTTCCGCCACCTGACCCCCTCCCCCCGAATAGATCCGGCGTGGCACGAACACGGGATCCCCTGCTCATGCGCTGTCCGTAGGCTGTTCCTGCGGCGGGTGACCTTTGCGGCCCGCCCCGACACGCAGGGAGGGCCGGCCGTGACACCCGCCGTGGTCTGCACATTCTCTCCGACAGTGTGCCCGGCTGACGAGTCGTGGTGAGCGGCCCGCTGAGCGCCAGCGTAGCGACGCTCTGTGACGAAATGGCGCCTCGCGTCGGGAAAGAAGCCGGTGGCCAGCTCATACAGATCCGCGATCGACTCGGCGAGCCGCTACGCGTTGCTATCGCGGGCCGTCTGAAAGCCGGAAAGTCGACACTCGTCAACGCGTTGATCGGGCGCCGGGTGGCCCCGACGGCGGTCGGCGAGTGCACCCGGGTGGTCACCCGGTTCCGTTACGGGCCGGCCGACCGGGTCGATGTGGTGTGCCGCGACGGGGTACGCCGCAGCCTGCCGCTGGACGACGACGGCATGATCCCGCAGCGGCTCGGGGTGCCCGCGTCCCGGGTGGCGTACGTGGATGTCACCCTCACCAGTGAGAAGCTGCGCGACCTGACGGTGGTCGACACCCCGGGCCTGGCGTCGACCGACACGGTGGTCAGCGCCCGCGCCGAGGAGGCCGTCGGCGTGTCCACCGCCCCGTTCGACGCCGACATCGACGCCGACTCGGCCGGTGAGGTCGCCGCGGCCGAGGCCGTCGTCTACGTGTTCACCCAGGCCGTGCGGGCCGACGACCTGCGCGCCCTGGAGGCGTTCCGCGACGCCTCGTCCCGGCTGACGTCGAGCCCGATCAACGCGCTGGGCGTGTTCGGCAAGGCCGACACCCTGGTCGGCGGGGCCGGCGACCCGTGGCCGGTGGCCGCGCCGCTGGCCGAGCAGCAGGCCACCCTGCTGGCCCGCACGGTCTCCGACGTCGTGCCGGTGGTGGGGCTGCTGGCCGAGACCGGCGAGTCGGGCCGGTTGACCGGGGCCGACCGCGACGCGTTGCAGCGGCTGTCCGAGCTGCCCGCAGCCGAGCTGCGCCTCCTCACCGCGTCGGCCGACCTGTTCCGCACCCGGCCCGGCCCGGTCGGCGCCGAGCAGCGGGAACGGCTGCTGACCCTGCTCGACCTGTACGGCATCGGCTTCGCCCTGGCCCAGCTGGCGGCCGATCAGAAACTGTCCACCGGGGAACTGGTGCGCCGCCTGGTCGCCGCGTCCGGCTTCCCGCGGCTGCGGCACACCCTGCAGGAGACGTTCCGCTGGCGCTCGGACGCGATCAAGGCCGGGTGGGCGCTGGCGCGGCTCGAGCGGCTGGCCGGGCACACCCGCGACGAGAGCGACCGCGAGCGCCTGCGTGACGCCGTCGAACGGCTGCTGCGCGATCCCGCCTATCACCGGCTGCGGCTGCTCGACGCGGCGCAGCGGGTGGCGACCGGGTCGGTGCCGATGCCGGTGCAGTGGGAACAGGAACTGACCCGGCTGGCCACCTCGGAGGACCCGCGCTGGATCCTGCGGCTGCCCGAGGCCACCACCGACGAGCTGGCCGCCGCCGCGGTGGCCGCGGCCAACCGGTGGCGCGTCTACGCGGTGGCCGGGGCCGGACCGGCACAGTCCCGGGTCGCGCAGATCGCCCAGCGCGGCTTCCACATCCTGTCCCAGCAGCTGCGCAGCCCGCAGGCGCAGCGATGACCGACCTGACCGCGGCGCTCGACACCGCCGTCAAGGACACCCTGGCGTACGTGCGGACCCACGACCCCGACGCGGGCGCCGAACTGGCCGAGCTGCGCCGCCGCCGGCTGACCCGGCCCCAGGTGGTGATCGTCGGGGAGACCAAGCGCGGCAAGAGCTCACTGATCAACGCGCTGCTCGGCGTGCCCGGCCTGTCCCCGGTCGACGCGGCCGTCGCCACCGCCACCTACCTGCAGTTCGTGCCCGGGCAGCCGGGCGCGCGGGCGTGGCTGCCCGGTTCGGCCGAGCCGATCGTCATCGACGGGCTCGCCGGGTGGGCCACCGGCGAGCAGCGGGCCCGCCGCATCGAGGTCACCCACCCGGCGCCGCTGCTGCGCTACGTGAGCCTGCTCGACACCCCGGGCGTGGGCGGGCTCGACCCGGCCCACACCGCGGTCGCGCTGGCCGCCGTGGAACGGGCCACCGCGCTGATGTTCGTGGCCGACGCGTCGGCGCCGCTCTCGCGCCCCGAGCTCGACTTCCTGGTCGCCGCCAGCGAACGGGTCGACGCCGTCGTCTTCGCCCTCACCAAGGTCGACGCCTATCCGGGGTGGCGGCGCATCCTCGACGACAACAAGGCGCTGCTGCAGGCCCACGCGCCCCGGTTCGCCGAGGCGGCCTGGTTCGCTGTCTCCTCGACGCTGGCCGAGCTGGCCGTCGACGCCGGGCCGGACGACCAGGCCGCCCTCGTCGAGGCGTCCCGGATAGCCGGGTTGCAGCACGCGCTGGTCGAACTGGCCGGCCGCGGGCACCAGCTGCAACTGGCCAACGTGCTGCGCGCCGCCCGGGGCGACCTGCTCCGGCTCGAATCGGGCGCCCTCGACCGCGTACGCGCCGTGGAAGCCGACCCCGCCCGCACCGCTCAGCTGCGCGCCGAGCGGGCCGCCCTGGCCGCCCGCAAACGCACCGAGTCCCGGCAGTGGACGCTGCTGCTGAGCACCGAGACCCAGCGCGCCCGGGTCGAGACCGTCGGCCACCTGCGCACCCGGATCGCCGCCGTCCAGCAGGACTTCTCCGAACGCATCGACACCGGGCGCGGGGAAGCCCTGGCCCAGCTGCCCGACCAGCTGGACGCCGAGCTGCAGGCCGTCGCCGTGCAGCTGTCCGAGCGTCTGGAGGAGACATTCGGACTGGTCGGCGAGAAGGTGCTGGCATCGGTGTTCGACGACAAGGAACGGGCCGAGATGCTGGGCCGGCTCAACGCGACCCTGCGCCACGCCATGGCCGCCGCCCCGCCCCGCGACGGCTCCGCCGACAACGTGCTCATCGCCCTGTCGGCCGGCGGCATCGCGTTCATGGCGGGCCGGGGCGCCATGCTCGGCGCGTCCGTGCTCGCGGTCGGCGGCGGCCTGCTCATCCCGGTCGCCGGGATCGGACTGGGGCTGGCCGCCGGCGGGTACGTGCTCTACCGCCGCCGGGTGCAGACCGACCGGCAGCAGGCCCGGATCTGGCTGCGCGACGTGCTCGGCGAGGCCCGAGCCGCCCTGGCCGACGAGATCGCCAACCGGTTCACCGACCTGCAGTACGCCCTGAGCGTGGCCGTCGACGACGCCGTCGAGAAACGCCTCCGGGACCTGGACGCCCACATCGCCGAGATCGACGCGGCCGCCGCCGAGGACGCGGCCGGCCGCACCCGCCGCCGCGCCGCCGCGCAACAAGAGCTCGACGGGGTGCGCGCGAGACTGCGCGCCGCCGACGCGGCACTGTCCCAGGCCCGGTCGCTGACGCCCGTGCCGCACGAGGAGGACCGATGACCGACCATCATCACGATTTCGGCGACCCCGACGACTTCCCGATTTTCGAGGAGCCGCACGCCGACCACTACGAACCGCCCCCGTTCGACGATCATCACGAGCTGTACGAGCCGGACGACGATCACGGCGCGGCCGCTCCGCCCGTCGAGGACCACGACGATGTGTCGTACTCCGAACCGCTCGTCGAGGACCACCCGGCGCTGACCGACGCCGCCGCGGTCACCGAGGACCCGGTCGACGTGTTCCCGCCGGCAGTCGACGTCGGTGAGCTGCCGGAACCGGTCGACGGGTTCCCGTGGATCGACACCGGCAGCCTCGGTGTCGTGCCCGCCGCCGCCCTGGCCGAGACCTCCGATCCCGTACGCCCGGAAGAGCTCGCCGAGTACGCCGGCGTCGACCTTCCCCCGGCGCAGGACCCGTGGGCCGCGCTCGCCGAGTCCGACGACCCGGCCACGAGCGCCCTCGCGAAGTGGTGGAGCGAAAACTGAGTACGCGGCCCCTCCCCTTCGCCCGCACCCAGGTGACATAGTTTCGGCGCCAACGATCGACTTCTGGAGCCGAAACCCATGGCCGCACCCGGCACCGACCTGACCCCGGCGACCGCACGCCGGGAACGCACCGGCTGGTACTTCTACGACTGGGCCAACTCGGCCTTCTCGACGACCGTCCTGACCGTCTTCCTCGGCCCGTTCCTCACCACGGTCACCGAGATCGCCGCCGGCTGCCCGCTGGGCACCGACGACTGCACCGGCCGGGTCCACCCGTTCGGGATCACCGTCGCCGCCGGCTCCTTCTACCCGTACGTCGTGTCGCTGTCGGTGCTGCTCACCGTGTTCGTCCTGCCCATCATGGGGGCCATCGCCGACCGCGCCCCGCGCAAGAAGCCGCTGCTGGCCGGGGCTGCGTTCCTGGGCGCCGGCGCCACCGTCGCCATGGTGTTCGTGACCGGCGACCGCTATCTGCTCGGCGGGTTGCTGTTCCTGATCGCCAACATCGCGTTCGGCGCGGCCGTGGTCGTCTACAACTCGTTCCTGCCCCAACTGGCCGCCCCCGACGACCGGGACAAGGTGTCGTCGCGCGGGTGGGCGCTGGGCTACCTGGGCGGCGGGCTGCTGCTGGCCGCGAACCTGGTCGCCGTGATGCTGCTGTCGGTCGACGGCGACGACCAGCGCACCCTGGACATCGCCCGGTTCTGCATCGTCAGCGCCGGCGTGTGGTGGGCCGTCTTCACCCTCGTCCCGCTGCGCTGGCTCAAGGAACACCCGGCCGCCGGGGCCGCCACGACCCGCGGCAACGTGCTCACCGACGGCTTCAAGCAGCTCGGCCACACGCTGCGCAGCCTGAAGGCGTACCCGTTGACGTTGTTCTTCCTGCTGGCCTATCTCATCTACAACGACGGCATCCAGACCGTCATCGCGCTGGCCGCCCAGTTCGGCAGCGAGGAACTCGATCTCGAGCAGTCCACCCTGATCGTGACCATCCTGATCGTGCAGTTCCTGGCCTTCGGCGGCGCGCTGGCCCTGGGCGCTCTGGCCGCCCGCATCGGCGCCCGCAAGACGGTCCTGCTCAGCCTGGCCCTGTGGCTGGTGGTCATCGTCGCCGCGTACTGGCTGCCGGCCGGCGAACCCCTGCCGTTCATGCTGCTCGGCGCGGGCATCGGCATCGTCCTGGGCGGCAGCCAGGCGCTCAGCCGCAGCCTGTTCTCCCAGCTCATCCCCCACGGCAAGGAGGGCGAGTACTACGGCTTCTACGAGATCAGCGACAAGGGCACCAGCTGGCTCGGCCCGCTGCTGTTCGGCCTGATCTTCCAGCTCACGAACAGCTACCGGCTCGGCATCATCTCGCTGATCGTGTTCTTCGTGGTCGGCGGCGTCCTGCTGGCCTTCGTGCCGATCCGCCGCGCCATCACCGCCGTCGGCAACACACCCCCCAGACTGCTCTGATGGACATCACCATCGACGCCGGCTCGGCCACCCCACCGTACGAGCAGGTGCGGTTGCGCATCGCCGCTCTGGCCGCGTCCGGCGACCTCGCCGCGGGGGAAAAGCTTCCCCCCGTACGAGCCTTGGCCGCGGACCTGGGTCTGGCGGCGAACACGGTGGCCCGGGCGTACCGGGAACTCGAACTGGCCGGCCTCGTGGAGACACGGGGCCGGCTCGGCACGGTCGTCACCGCCCGTGCGGCCGGCACCTCGGTCCAGGCTCAGAAGGCCGCCCAGGCGTACGCCGAGAAGGTGGCGGGCCTGGGCGTGCCACCCGAGACAGCGCTGGCGCTGGTGCGGGCGGCCCTGGGCCTTTAGCCACGCCTCAGAGCCACCGGGTCAGGTTGAGCATGTTGCCGTCGGGGTCGTGGACGTGGGCGACCCGCTGACCCCACGGCATGTCGTGGGGTTGTCCGGGCACGGTGCCACCGGCCGACTCGACCGTGGGCAGCAGCGCGTCGACGTCCTCGACGTCGGCGCTGAGGAGGATCCGCACCGGAGCGCCGATCTCGGTCTTCTCCTCCTGCACGATGCCTAGCGTGCTCGTGCCGATCCGCAGCTCGACGTAGAACTCGGCGCCCTGCTCGGGTACGCGCAGGGATTGCGTGGCGCCGAGCACCGTCTCGTAGAAGGCGCGCAGCCGGGGCAGGTCGGGTGTGCTGGCGATGGGTTGGATCGAGGTCATGGCTCTCCTTCAGGCAGACGGTCTCCTGGGGTAGACCGTGCGCCCTCCGGAAACTCATCGGCCGTCGTCAGAGTCCGTGAGTACCGCCGAACTCCTCGTGCGTATCGCCGGGCTCGGCGTACCAGGCCGGGGCGTCCGGGTCGGCGGTCGTGCGGATGCGCAGCCTGGTCAGCCCGCCCACCGGGGGCAACTCGTCCGGGGCGAACCAGCCCACGTCCAGGGACTCGTCACCGTCGGGGCGGGCCTCGCCGCCGACCGCACGGCAGCGGAACCACACGGCCAGGTACGAGCACTGGTCGCCGTTGGGATACTCGGTCTCGTGCACGGCCACGCCGGCCAGGCGCTCGATCTCGGCGACGATCCCCGTCTCCTCGGTGATCTCGCGCAGGATGGCCTCGGCCGGCTGTTCGCCCGGTTCGATCATGCCGGCCGGAAGCGACCACTGACCGTTGTCGGAGCGCTGGAGCAGCAGGACGCGGCCCTGGTCGTCGCGGACCACGGCGCCGGCGCCGGGCAGCAGGAGCAGGTCGTGTCCGATGTGCTTGCGCATCCGTGTCACGTATTCGGGAACTGGCATGCCGCAAACGCTAGATGATCATCGCAAACCGGTCTCACCCTAACGGGCTATGGCCGGGCGTCACCGCCCGTCGGTACGCTGCCGCGCGTGCTTCGCCTGATCAGCGCCGCGGCCGCCGTCGCCGCCACTGTCGCCCTCGTCCCGGCTGCGGCCCACGCCGCCGCGCCTGTGGCCGGATTCAGTCTGTCCGCACCCGACCTCGGGTTCTCGACCACGGGCGCCTACCTGCCGATCGTGCTGCGCACCCACCACGTCAAGCCGAAACAGATCACCAACGTGCGGATCATCCTGGACGCGACCGGAATCGAGGGGTTGGGCACGGTCGCCGTGCCCGGCGTGTGCGGCACCACCGGCCGGCCCGTCGCCTGCGAGGTGGGCACGCTCGACGCGCCCGACGGGTACGCCCTGCCGCAGCTTCTCCTGCAGGCCACCGAGGGCGTCGCCGCGAGCCGGTCCGGCAAACTGAAGATCACCGTCACCGGCGACGGGCTGGGCACGCTGGTCACCACTCCGACGGTCACCGTCGACGAGGTCCGCCTGATCGTGCGGTGGCGCGACAGCAGCACCGAGAAGCCCGGCTCCCTGCTCGAAGCGCCGATCCGGATCTCCAACGCCGGCCCCGAAGCGGTCCGCGGGGCCGTGGTGCGTTTCGACGCCGACCCGGCAGCCCTGCGGTGGCTGCTCGGCTACGAGAACTGCTGGCCCGTGGCCGGCGGCACCGTGGTGTGCGAACTGCGCGACGTCGTACTCAGCTCGATCCCTTACCAGGAGCTGTCCGAACCTGCCCTGAAGGTCGACGACGACGCCCGCAACGGCCGCTACCTGGCTCGCACGACCTGGTGGGCCGGCAGCAGCGCCGACAACGTGGCCCGGGTCCTGATCCCCGACGCCGAGGCCAGGCCCGGACGGCCGGCGCTGAAACTGACCACGCCCCCGCAGGACGACTGCTGCGGCACCCCCACCTCGCCCCCGACCGCCGGCATGTCATGGACCTCCACCGCCGAGATGCGGGTGCAGGTCGAAGGCGGCACCGAAAGCCCGGGCACACCGACCTCGACGCCCACCTCGCCGGTGGAGACCCCGCCCGGCCGGCCCGGCGACGACATCGGCGCGCCCACGCCGGCGCCCGGCCAAGGCGGTGGCCTGCCGATCACCGGCGCCAACACCGTGCCGACCGGCGCCGCCGGTGGGGTGCTCCTGGCCGCCGGTGTGCTCGCGTTCGCCTGGACCCGTCGCCGCACCCGGTTCACTGCCTGACGTGGACGAATCACCCGCCTACGCGGACATCCCCACGGAATTCGCCTAGCCGAGCATCACCAGGATGTGCCACGCGTACTTGAGCAGTTGCAGCACCTCGGCCTGGGTGCCGAACGCCGCCCACGTGTGCGGCTCGTGGGTGGCCCGGCCCACCACGGCGGCATCCAGCACGTCGCGGTCGTAGTGGTCGGCCACCGCACGAGCCAGCGGGGGCAGCTCGGGGCCCTTCAGGTCGGCCGGGAAGTCATCGGCGGGCAGCGCGAAACCGGGAGCCCACCGCAACTCCGGGCCCAAGGCGCGCAGTTGCGCCTCCACCGCCGTACCGCGGAAGGAAGGGTCGGCCACGACGGCCGCGACATCCTCGCTCAGGGTGACGCCGCCGTGGATCTGGGCCTCCACGTAATGGTCCATCGCCCGCCCGGGCTCCGAACGGCCGGCGGCCAGCGCGCGCACCCACTCGGCCGGCGACACCGCGGACAGGTTGAGCGCGCTGCCGGTGCGGGACACCTCGTCCAGCAGGGCCGCCCACACCGCACCGAACGTGGCCGACGTGCCGAACACCGTCGGCTCGGTGAAGCTGTCGCCGTGACTGAACGTCGCCCGCGCCGCCACGTGCGGAGCCAGCACCAGATGGCAGCTGCCGAACCGCGGGGACGCCCCGTCCGGATAACCGGCCAGGTTCAGCGCGCCGTAGACCGGACGGCCCGCGTCACCGGAGTACACACCCGGGAACATGCGCTGCTCCCACACGTCACGGTCACCACCCGCGTACGCGGTCAGACCGCCGTTGGAGATGCGCGTCTCGAACTGCGAGCGGTACACGCCCTCCGCCGCCAGATGCTCGGCGACCGTACGCCCGTCGGCCAGCAACCTGTCCGGGTGGAAATTCACCGTGACCGGCGCACCGAGCTCCGGCCCCGCCTCGGGAAACAACTCCCGCACGTACGCCAGAGCCCGCCGCGCCGCCGGGGTCACTTCGGCTCGATCGTGTTCGTCGCCAGCAGCACCATCAGGATCACGCCCAGCGCCACCCGGTAGTAGATGAAAACGCTGTACGAGTGCCGCGACACGAACCGCAGCAGCCAGTTCACCGAGAAGTAGGCCACCACGAAACTCACGGCCGTCGCGATCAGCGTGTTCGTCCAGCCCACACCGGCCGAGATGTTGCCGGCCTCCTCATAACCCTGCAGGATCGACGCGCCCAGCAACGCCGGGATCGACAGGAAGAACGACAGCTTCGTCACCGTCACCCGGTCGAAGTCACGCAGCAGACCGGCCGACATCGTCGCCCCCGACCGGGACACGCCCGGAATCAGCGCCATGCACTGCACCACGCCGATGATCAGCGAATCCTTCCAGGTCACGTCCTCCTCGTGACGCACCTGGGTGGCCGCGTGGTCGGCGAACGCCATCACCCCGGACCACAGGATCAGCGCCCCCGCCACGAACCACAGGCTGCGCAGCGTCGTCTCCACCTGATCCTTGAACAACAGGGCCACGATCACGATCGGGATGGCGCCCAGCAACACCGCCCACCCGAACCGGAAATCCGCGTTGTCCCGCTTCGCCTTGTTGAACATCCCGGCCAGGAACGCCGGCACCACCCGCGCGATGTCCTTGCGCAGGAAGATGATCGTCGCCAGCACCGCGCCCGACTGGATGATCACCGTGAACGCCGTGATCGCCGGATCGTCGATCCGGTACCCCAGCAGCTTCTCCAGAATCGTCAGGTGGCCGGTGCTCGACACGGGCAGGAACTCGGTGAAGCCCTCAACGGCGCCGAGCAGCACCGCTTCGAAGATGTTCAAACCCCGACCGCCTCTTTCATCCGCCTTTTTACCGCGGCCGAGCATAGGCGGCGCCGTCATCCCCCGGCGCGGCGGGCACGCGCCGCGGCGATCATGTAGGCCGGATCACGGTCCAGGTTGTGCCGGTCCCGATCGTACCGGCGGGTCGTCCGAGGATCGGCGTGACCCATCGCGTCCTGCACATCCTCCAGCGGCACACCCTCGGCCCGGGCCGCCGTGGCGAACGCGTGCCGCAACGAGTGCGGCGACAACCTGTCCGCCTCCGGGATACCCGCCTCGGCCGCCAGGCGCCGCAACAGCCGGAACACCGCATGCCGATCCAAACGCCCACCGGTCGACGTCCGGAACACCGGCCCGTCGGAATCCCCGCGCACCGCCAGATAGGCGTCCAGCGCCTGCGACGCGGCCGGGGTCAGCGCCCGCCGCCGCGCCTTCCCGCCCTTACCGACGAACCGCACCGTCCGGTGCCCCCGCTCCCAGCCCAGATCACCCAGATCCAGGCCGACCAGCTCACCGACCCGCAGACCCAGATCAGCCAGGATCGTCATCACCGCGTGGTGCCGCGGACCCGCCGCCCGCGCCCGATCGAGCAGCGCGTCGACCTCCTCCGGCGACAGCCCCAACGTCGCCGAATGATCCCGCGACACGTAGGGCCGGTCCGCGCCCGCCACCGGATTCGCGTCGAGCGCCCGGATCTTCATCAGGAAGTCGTACCAACTCGACAGCGCCGACAACTTACGGGCCACCGTCGACGGCGCCAGGCTCTGCGCCTCCAACCCCCGCGCGTACGCGTTCACGTCGAGAAACGACACCCGCAGCGGATCCGCGCCCCGCTCGGCACACCACGCCAGCCACCCCGACACATCCCGCCGGTACGCCGCCCGCGTGTGCTCCGACAACCGGCGGTTCGCCAGCCACGCCTCGGTGACCTGCTCCGCCGGCCCACCGACCGACAGCTCCCCACCCTGCCTCGGCACCAGCTGCATGCGCCCATCGTGTCAGCTTTCGATCACCGCGCCGTCCGCGACATGCCAGCGCCGCCCGAACCCGACCGACTCCGCGAAGAACCGGTCGTGCGTCACCACCAGCAACGTCCCCTGGTACCGGCGCAACGCCTCCTCGATCACGTCCAGCGCGTCCAGATCCAGGAAGTTCGTCGGCTCGTCCAGCAACAACACCCGCGCCGGACTGTTCACCAGCACGGCCAGCAGCAACCGCCGCAACTCCCCCGCCGACAAACTGGCCAGCCGCGCGTCCCACTGATCCGGCCCGAACTGATGCCCCGCCAGGAGCCTCTCGGCGTCGTCCAGATACACCGGCACCCGCGACCGGAAGAACTCCATCACCGTCGCCGCGGAGCGCAGCCCGTCGGTCGTCTGCGGCAACACAGCCGTGTCATCGCTCTCCAACGCCCGCAGCAACGTCGTCTTCCCCGCCCCGTTACGCCCGGTGATCAAAATGCGGTCACCGCGCCGCACCTCCACATCCACCCGGTCAAGCAGCACCCGGTCACCGGCCGTCCTGCACAGCCCGCGAGCCTTCAGCACCACCTCACCCGGATCCGCCTGATCAGCCGGAAAAGCCAAAGTCAGAGGCGGGCGCGTACGAGGCTCGGCGATCCACTGCACCGACTCCATCTGCCGCCGCAGCCGCCGCTCCCGCACCTTCGCCTTACGCGCCACCAACCGCGCCACCCGCCGCAGATGCGGACCGGCCACCCCCAGCCCCGAAGCGTTCTCGACACCCCGCGAGAACTCCTTCGTCCGCTCGATGTCCGCCTCCCACCGCCGGCGGTCCTTCTCCTGCGCCACGAAATCCAGCAGCAACCGCTCCCACCGCCGCTGCTTCTCCGCCCGGTACGCCGAATAGCCGCCACCCGGATAGTCCTGCACCTCGGTGTCGATGCCGTCCAACTCCAGCACCCGCGACACCACAGCATCCAGAAACGCCCGGTCGTGACTGACGGTCAGAACCCCGCCCGCGTACGCCTGCAGCCAGCCCTGCAACCAGGCCACACCCTCGGCATCCAGGTGATTGGTCGGCTCGTCGAGCAACAGCACATCCGGCTCGTCCAGCAGCGCCCGCGCCAGCAACAACCGCGCCTGCTCACCGCCGCTGACCTCAGCCAGCGTCAGATCATCGGGCAACTCCGCGATGTCCAGCCGCTGCCGGATCTCCGCGATCCGAGCCTCCGCCGACCAGCCCTCCAGAGCAGTCCACCGCTCCTGCGCCACCCCGAACTCGGCCAGCACGTCATCACCGTCAGCCAGACGCGGCTCGAGCTGCCGCATCGTCCGCGTCACCACCGCCAGCTCACCGAGACCCCCGGTCAGGAACTCGCCGACCGAACCCCGCGGATCAGGCATCTGCTGCGCCACATAGCCGATCCGGCTGCCCGGACCGTACGTCACACTGCCCGACTGCGGCCGCAACTCCCCGGCCAGCACCCGCAACAACGTCGACTTGCCCGCGCCGTTCGGCCCGACGATCCCGATCCGGTCACCGTCGGAGACCACCAGATCGAACCCGGCGAACAACGGATCACCGTCATGGGAACAACTGAGATTGACAGCCTTCAACAAGGGGCCCTCCACGGGCGAGACACCGACAGGGACACATCACCCGCACATCAGCGGGGCGATTCACCAAGGTCGGGTCGCTATCACATGAAGAAGGCACTCCCAGCAAACGGCAACAGGTCCGACGCCCACAATGCCCCGCCCCCGCCACCCCCGCAACCGAAATAGCCCCGCGGTCACCGACTTCCGGCTGCGGACCTACCTCGGACCTACTTCGGCACGACGAGGCCGGCCGAATCGAAGTGGGGATGTCGTTGATTCCTTTTGGTTTTCAGGGTTTTGGCTGGTGGGGTGCGCCGGTGTCGAGGCGCACATCGCGTAAGCCGTCCTAGGATGGTGCTGTGGTTACTGCGTTCTCGCTCACGCCGGGCCGCCCCGAGGAGATCTTGCCGGCGCGGTGCGGAGAATTGACGGCGTGCCGCGATCCTCTGGAAGCGCCGCGCCGTACCGGCACACCGCCGGTCCGCATCGGACACGTCAGGACCTTGCCGTCCTCCGGCCCGATCTGGTCGCGCGCTACGACGCCGAACTGCCCGGTGCGCGCGCGGCCGTTCTCGCCCGGCTGCTCGGCGCTGTCGACCGCGAGCCTCTCCCCGGCCTGACCGTCCGCCGTCCCGGTGAGGCGACCTTCGCCGTTGCCCTTCCGAGCGCGACGACGACCACGGGCGGCGACGTCGTGGCGACGCAGAGCGTGCTCAGTGACATGGAGACCCCCGACGGCGCTGGTGCGGTCGCCGCGCAGCTCAGGGCAGCCGTTCCTGCCCCGGCTGTCGTGACTGTGCGCTACCCGGCCGAGGCCGCGCGCCCGTTCGCCGTCGCGACGGTCGGCCTCGCGGCCGAGGTCACGATCAACGCGCCGGCCAACGCCCGTGCAGACGAACACACCGGCATCCGGACAAGCGTGGTTGCGGATCCGGCGGATCTCGTACGGCTGTTGTGGGCTGACGTGCCCCTGGTCGCCGAGATCGACAACAGCGTCGCCAACCTGGCGCTGGCACGGGCCGACCGGCCGGAGCAACGCCTGCCCGCGCCGGGTGGCGCCGACGCGCTCGGCCGCACCGAGCAGCTCGTCACCGACGGGCACCCCCTGCACCCCTGCTGCCGCACCCGTGGCGGCATGAGTGTGGCCGACGTCCTCGCGTACGCCCCGGAACACTCCCCCGTCATCCGCCTGCGACGCCTGCGCGTGCCCCGGGACCGCTGGTACGGCACCGCCGCGCCCATCCTCTTCGCGCACCCCTGGCAGGCGGCCCGGCTGGTCGACCGTTACCCGTGGCTCACCCCGGACGGCTGGTCCGATCCCGTCCGGCCGTTGATGTCGTTGCGTACCGTCGCGCCCGTGGACGGGGGCCCGCACATCAAGACCGCGGTCGGCGTGCAGATGACCAGCGCGGTACGGACCGTCTCGGCGGCCGCCGTGCACAACGGGCCCGTTCTGTCGCGGCTGTTGCGGCGGCTCACGGCCGACCAGCCGATCGAGATCCTGGCCGAGATCGCCGCCGGGGCGGTCGTCGTCGACGGCGTCCCGCAGCGCCACCTCGCCCACGTCATCCGGGAGGCTCCGCAGCTCGGGCCGGGTGAGCTGGCGGTGCCACTGGCCGTGCTGGCGGCCGTGCCGGTGCCGGTCGGGGATCCGTACGCGTGGTGGGAAAGGTTCTCCGGCCTGTTCTTCGGGCCGGTGACCCGGGTGCTGGCACGCGGCGTCGCGCTGGAGGCGCACGGCCAGAACACGCTGGTCGTGCTGGCGGGCAACCAGCCGACCCGCATCCTCTACCGCGACCTCGGGGGCGTGCGGGTCAGCGCCTCGCGACTGCGCGCCTCCGGCCTGGAACCGCCCGCGCTGCTCGGCGACCTGCCCAGCGACGACCCGGCCGAGCTGCGCACGAAGCTGGCCGCGTCCGCGTTCGGCACCGTCGCGGCCGAGCTGATCGCCATGTTCACCCGCACGCTGGAAACCGATCCGGACCGGCTGTGGGGCATTGCCGCCCGGGCCGTCCGCGCCACCGGTAGCGAGGACGTCCCGCACCTGCTTCGCGACCCCCTGCCCGTGAAGGCCACGACCGCGATGCGGCTGGCCACCGATCCGCTCGACGACCGATGGGCCCTGCTCCCCAACCCGATGGCGGCACACGCATGAACAAGACCCTGCGCCCGGAACGGATCGCGCACACCGAGGCCGCCCTGGCCGTCCACGCCCCGCACCTGGTGCCCGGCTTCCTGGCGGCGTTACCCGAGGCGGCCGACACGGTGGGGCGGCGGCTGCGCGGCGCTCTCGTCCGCGAGGGGCTGCGGGACATGGGCCCGGGCGAGCGGCACGGCTTCGGCCGCGTCGAGTATCCGAGCGCGGGCGCCGGCGACCCGGTCGAGCTGCTGGGCGACATCGACGCCCCCGGGTTCGTGGCCGAGCTGCGCAACGCGGTGATGAACCTGGCCATCGCGATGGCCCGGCCCCGCCCGCCGGTCGGCGACGACCCGGACGAGCAGGCCATCGGCCTGGAACGGCTGGCCGTGGCCGGGCACAACCTGCACCCCTGCGGGCGTACGCGGCTCGGCTGGGACACCGGCGACGTCCTCGCGCACGACCTGGAGACGGAGAAGACCCGCATCGGTTTCGTGGCCGTCCGCGAACGGCTGCTCGTCGGCGACGACGTCTTCCCCGAGGTCGCCAAGCCCGCCGGATACGCGGTGCAGCCCGTCCACGCCTGGCAGCGCGACAACGTGCTGGCCGAGCGCTACAGCGACCTGCTGCGCAGCAAGGACCTGGTCATCCTGGACGAGGAGCGCGACGCCGTCCCCACCGCGGCCCTGCGCACCCTGCTGCTGCCGGGCACCGGGCAGTACCTGAAGGTGTCGCTCGACATCCAGGTCACCTCGACCCGGCGCAGCATCAGCGTGGCCAGCACCCGCAACGGCCCGGCCGTGTCGGCCCTGCTGCACCGGCTGACCGCCGGTGAGGAACGGCTGCTCCTGATGGCCGAGACCGCGGGCGCGGCCGTGCCCGTCGGGTCCGGGCGCGACCTGTCGGCCATCCGCCGCGACGGCCTCGCCGGGCGGCTCCAGCCCGGCGAGCGTGCCATCCCGGGCGGGGCGCTGCCGCTGCTGCTCGGCGAACTGGTCACCGGGGATCCGGGCGAGTGGCTCCGGTCGTACGCGGAACTGGTCGTGCCGCCCCTGATGCGGCTCACCGCGCAGGGCGTCGCGCTCGAGGCCCACCTGCAGAACTGCCTGCCCACGTTCCTCGGCGGGCGCCCGCACCGGCTGGCCCTGCGCGACTTCGCCGGTCTGCGCCTGCACCGGCCCCGGCTCGCCGCGGGCGGCCACGAGATCGACCTCTGGCCCGGCTCGGTGGTGGGCGCCGACGACCTCGACGTGTTCCGCGCCAAGATCGGCTACACGCTGTTCCAGGCCCACCTTGGCGAACTGGTGCTGCGGCTCGACCTCGACGAGGACCGGGCGTGGCGGATCATCCGGTCCGTCCTCGACGAGCACACGGCCGGCGACGACCACGCCGCGTTCACCGCGCCCACCGCCCTGCACAAGGCCCTCGTGCGGATGCGGCTGGCCGGCGAGGGCGACATCTACGTGCCCGTGCGGAACCCGCTGCATGCGCCCGCCTGACCACGTCGTCCGGGCGCTGCTCGAGCTGCCCCGCCCGGTCTGCGCCTACGTCTACGACACGGCCGCGCTGCGCGCGAGAACGGCGACGGTCCGGGCGAGCCTCCCGGTTCCAGCTTCCCTTCTGTACGCGGTGAAGGCGAACGGACATCCGGCGGTGCTCACCACCCTGGCCGCCGACGCCGACGGGCTGGAAGTGGCCTCCGGCGGCGAGCTGAACCTCGCGCTGGCAGCCGGCGCGCGCCGCATCGTGTTCGGCGGCCCGGCCAAGACCGACGCCGAGCTGAGCGCCGCCCTCGACGCCGGGGTGCAGATCAACGCCGAGAGCGTCCACGAACTGCACCGCATCGCCGCACTGCGCCCCGGCGCCGAGGTCGTGCTGCGCGTCAACCGGCCCGGCCACGCCCTGACCGGCAGCCACACGATGACCGGCGTGCCCACCCCGTTCGGCGTCGACGAGGCCCAGCTGCCGGCCGCGCTGGCGGTCCCCGGCGTCCGCATCATCGGGTTCCACCTGCACGCCGTCTCCAACAACCTCGACGGCCAGGCCCACGCCGCCTTCGTGCGGGAGTCCCTGCGCTGGTCGCTGGCCACCGGCATCAACCCGCGCGTGGTCAACGTGGGCGGCGGCTTCGGCGTCGACTACCTGTCCGACGCCACCATCGACCTCACGCCGCTGCGGTCGATCACCGTACCGGCCGGTGTGGACCTCGTCTTCGAACCCGGCCGCCTGCTCGCCGCCGACGCCGGCTGGTACGCGGCCACCGTCATCGACGTGAAGACCAACCACGGCCGCACCTTCGCCGTGCTCCGCGGCGGCACCCACCACTTCCGCCTGCCCGCCGCGTGGGGCTACGACCACCCGTTCACCGTCGTCCCGGTCGACGACTGGCCCCACCCCTACCCGCGCCCCGCCGCCACCGACACGGCCGTGGACGCCGTCGGCGAACTCTGCACCCCGCGCGACGTCCTCAGCCGCGGGCAGCACGTCGCCTCGGTCCGCGCCCGCGACCTGCTCGTCTTCGGCCGCACCGGCGCCTACGGCTGGGACATCTCCCACCACGACTTCCTGCGCCACGACCCGCCCGAGTTCGTCATCCTGTAAGCCTCGCCGCCCACCGTTCGTCATGCCGCGAGCGTCGCCGCTCCCCGTTGGTCACCCCGCGAGCGTCGCCGCCCACCGGCGGAATCCCGACTCGGGCGCGCGGTCGCAGTAGCGGCGGAACTGGTCGCGCACCTCGTCGCGGCGCAGACCGCCGACGATGACCGGCGGGCGGTACCAGGGCAGATCGGCGCTCACCGGCCGAGCCGCCACCGCGGCGCTCCCGCCGTCCGCGGGTGACTCCAGCCCGTAGTACACCTCGTCGACCTTCAACGCCATCGCCGCGCCCAGACACATCAGGCACGGCTCCAGATTGACGGCCAGGCGCAGGGGGTGCTTTCGCGGCCGCCAGCCCAGCGCCTCGTCGGCCGCGGTCATCGCCAGCAGGTCGGCGTGCACGAGCCGCCGCCCCAGCGAGACGTCGCGGGTGTACGCGCTCGCGATGATCTCGCCGCCCGTCTCGACCACGGCGCCGATCGGCAACTCCCCGGCCGCCATGCCCGCCTCGGCGACCTCGATCGCGGCGGCCAGCAGAGTGGACCCTAAGGTGGACGGCATGGCGATGCGACTCCCTCAGGTGAACTTCAAGGCCAGGGACAACGTGGCGCTCGGCCAATTCTGGGCCGACGCCCTCGGCTGGGTCACCTCCCAGGAAGAAGGACCCGGCGTCACCAACGTCACGCCCGCGAACTTCGACTGGCCCGACCCCAGCGCCGTCTGCATCGACTTCGTCATCGTCGAAGACCCGGAACCGATTCGCTACCGCGTGCACCTCGACCTCGCCACCCGCTCCGAGGCGCATCAGGCCGAGCTGGTCGCCCGCCTCCGGGAGCTCGGCGCGACACCGGCCGACATCGGCCAGGGCGACGTGCCGTGGGTTGTGCTGGCCGACCCCGAAGGCAACCTGTTCTGCGTGCTGGAACCCCGGGAGAACTACCCCTACGACCAGACCGGTCCGATCGCCGCGGTCGTCGTCAACTGTGCCGACCCGCGCGCCCAGGCCCGGTTCTGGGGCGAGGCCACCGCCTGGACCACGCACGCGGCCAACGACGACTTCGCGTCGTTGCGCTCCGCCCAGGGCGTCGGGCCCTACCTGGAATTCATCCGCACCACCGGCGAGCCCGGCCGCGTCCACCTCGACCTGCTGCCGTACCGCGCCGAGGACCAGCCGGCCGAGATCGCCCGGCTCGAAGCCCTCGGCGCGAGACCGGCCGACGTCGGCCAGGGCGACGTCGCGTGGGCCGTCATGGCCGATCCGGAAGGCAACCCGTTCTGCGTCCTGAGGCCGGCTTCGTAGCTACGCCGCGAGCAGCTCGTCGGTCGTGGGCGATCGGCCGCACACCCCCTCAGTTGCCCTTGTGGACCAAGCCGTGTTCATGCGCGAACACCACGATCTGTACGCGATCACGCAGGGACAGCTTGCGCAGAATCGCCCCGACGTGGGTTTTGACCGTGGACTCGCCGGCGAACACGTGTGCGGCGATCTCGACGTTGGACAGGCCTTTCGCCACGGCAACAAATATCGCGCGTTCCTTCTCGGTCAGGCTGAGGTAGGCGTCGGGGACCGGTGAGTGTGCCGGGAACTGCGCCTCTATCAACGTCGACAGTTCCGCGGGGGCGAGCACGGCGTTGCCGATGTGCACGCTGCGGATCGCGTCGCGGAGCATGGCCGGTGTCGCGTCCTTGAGCAGGAATCCACTGGCGCCGTACCGGATGGCGGCCGCTGCCCGGTCGTCGAGGTCGAAGGTGGTGAGAATGAGGACGCGCACGACATGCTGCCGTTCCTCGGTCCGCTGCGGCGACAGGATCTGCCGGGTTGCTTCGACGCCGTCGACGGCCGGCATGCGCACATCCATCAGAACGACGTCCGGGTGCAGTTCGTCGGTCCGGCGCACGGCCTCGGCGCCGTCGGCGGCCTCACCGACGACGGTCATGCCGTCCTGCGCATCGATGATGACTTTGAGACCGGCGCGGAAGAGTTCCTGATCGTCTGCCAGCAGGACGCGGATGGGCGGTGTCACGGCTGCCTGCTCACGGGGATCCGGGCGGTGACGGCGAAGACGTCGCCGCGTCTCTCGGCCTCCAGCCGCCCGCCGACGGCCTGCAGGCGTTCGCGCATGCCGGTGAGTCCGCGCCCGGGGCTGAACGGCGTATCCGCTTCCGCGCCGTTGCGGACCTCGATGCTCAGATCGGTTTCGCCGGGCCGGTGCGGCCAGTGCCGGTGGACGACGATCGCGCCGCCCCGACGGCCGTGCCTGATGGCGTTGGTCAGCATCTCCTGCAAGGCACGGACGGCGGCGGTGGCCTGATGCGGCGCCAGCGGCAACGGCGTACCGGCCTGGGTCGAGATGATGTCCAGTCCGCCCGAGGCGAGGTCGTCGATCAGCCGGTCCAGTTCCCCGGCGGCTGGCACGTCGCGGGTGGCGGTGAGCACCTCACGGATGTCGTGCAGGGATCGGCGCGCGGAGGTGGCGACCGTGGCGAAGGTGGTCTTGAGTGCGGCCGGGTCATCGGGCAGGTACTGCGCCGACTCCGCCTGGGCGAGGATCACGGTCAAGGAGTGCCCCACCACGTCATGCACGTCGCGGGCCAGGCGGGCCTGTTGCTCGCGGAGTTCGGCGATCTGCTGGGCCTGCGCGCGGCCCGCCTCGGCCCGGACGATCTCGGTGTGCGCCGACGCGGCCCGGGTACGGGCATCCTGCGAGATCCGCACGGCGAGGCCCAGCAACCACGGCACGAAGAGCACCAGGGTGAGCACGCCGGTGGCGCTCAGCCGCCAGTCCTCGCCGAGGAGGCTGAGCCCGTCGGCCAGCCGGTCCAGATCGGTCACCCCGAAGAGCGCGTCGACGATGGCGTTGTCGAGGAACCGCACGGCGATGTACGCGCCGACAGTCAGCGACAGTCCGCTGAACACCAGCGTCATGGAACCACCCCACCGCGCGGCGCCGAAGATGATGACGAGCACGGCCGCCTGGGTGAGCAGGACCGGAGCGGTGACGCTGTCGCGCAGCACGGCCCACAGCTGAAGGCTTACCGTTGCCCACACCAGCAGGACGGCCGGCCCCGGCGCCCGCCGGATCGCGCCGATCGCGGCCGCGGTGCCCGCCGCCACGGCGAGACCGTCGGGAGCCACTCCCACCGAGGGTGGCCGGCTCCCCACCAGCTCGGCCACCGCCAGCAGGAACACGACCAGGCCCGCCGTCAGATCCGGCAGCAACCCGCGCATCATGCCGGAGCCCGCCGTCAGATCCGCCAACCACCGGCGCATCATGCCGGGGTCCGCCGCCGCAGGCGCATGACGGGCCGCTCGACGAGGTGCCAACTGAGGGCCGCGGCCAGGATCGTCCCGCTGATCGCGAGGATGGCTGCGACCGGCCCGCCCAGCGGCCGCAGCAGCAGCGTGAGCGGATAGTTCCACAGGTACGCGCCGTAGGAGACGGTGCCTAGCCACACCAGCGGGCGCAGCGCAGTGTGGTGCACGCTGGTCCACCGGCGCCAGTGCAGCACCAGGGCCCCCGTGAGCGCGGCGATGACCGGACCTCCCAGCAGATAGGTGAGAACGTGACCCCGCAATGGAAGCATGCTGAGCACGGCCAGGGCGGCAAGAGCCACCGCCGGGGCCCATCCGGGTACGCAGAGCCGGGCCTGGTGGATCCGTACCGCCGAACCGGAGAGGAAGCACGCCGCCCAGGTCGTCGGCAGCGAGTAGGCGGCATCGGGCGCAGTGTGCAGCCAGGCCACGGTCAGCGCGCATGTCAGTAGCGCAACGATGGTGGCGGCCACCAACAGCCGGGTCAGGCTGCCCCGTCGCCAGGCCACGGCGACCAGCACGGGCCACAGCAGGTAGAACTGCTCCTCGACGGCGAGGGTCCAGAGGTGGAAGGTGGCGTCGCTACCATGCCCGAACGGGAGATCGCCGGTGAAGGTCAACGCGGCCAGCACCGTACGGTGCAGCAGCGCCCGGTCGCCGAACGGATCGACCACGATGGTGACCACGGCGACAGCCGTCACCAGCACGACCAGCGCGGGCACCAGCCTCCGGGCCCGGCGCAGGTAGAAGCGCCGCAACCGCACCCTGCCGTGACGGGCCAGGTCGCGCTCCAGCACGCCGGTGATGAGGTAGCCGCTGAGCGCGAAGAACATCACCACTCCGGTCACCCCCGCACCGGTGAACACGCCCGGCCAGGTGTGTCGCAGGATGACCAGAGCGACCGCGATACCGCGCAACAGATCCAGTCCGTCGCTCCTCACGACCGCCCGGCCAGCGCGTCACCGACGAGCAGGTCGAGCAACATCGGGTACGCCGTCCCGGCCGCGGCGAACATTCTCGGCACCTGCGAGTGCTCGGTGAATCCCGGCGCGGTGTTGACCTCGTTGAGCACCGGCCCGGCCGGCGTCAGGAAGAAGTCGATCCGGGCGACACCGCCGCAGCCCAGCGCTTCGTACATCAACAGCGCCGCGTGTTCCAGCGCCGCCCGCTCGTCCGTCGTCAGCGGCGCGGGTACGAGGAACCGCGCGGATCCGTCGTACTTCGCTGTGTAGTCGAAGAAGCCGTCGACCGCGATCTCCAGCGCCGGTGACACCACCCGGGTCCCGTCCGCGCGGCCGAGTACCGCCACGTCGATCTCCCGGCCCGTGATCACGTCCTCCACCAGGATCCGATCGTCGAACGACAGCGCTGACCGCACCGCCGGGCCCAGACCGGCCGGCTCGGACACCAGGGTGACCCCCTGACTGGACCCGGCGGCGACCGGCTTGACCACGACCGGGCCGGTCCATCGGTACTGCTCGGCGGTGGCCGCGGTCAGCACCACTCCAGGGGCTGTCGCGATGCCCTCAGCCTCGGCGATCACCTTCGTGGCCCACTTGTCCATGGCGAGGGCACCGGCCTGCACCCCGGAACCCGCGTAGGGCACGCCGGCGAACTCCAGGAGCGCCGCGAGACTGCCGTCCTCGCCCCGCAGGCCGTGGACCATGGGCACAGCCACGTCGCAGCCGGCCAGCACCTTGACCGCCGCGGCCAGATTCACGACCGGACCCGCGCCCTCCCGCCACCGGCCGTCGCGCTCGATGGTGAGCCGAACGACGTCGTAGCGACCGGGGTCGAGGGCGTTGGCGACGGCGGCCGCCGACGCCAGGGAGACGTCGTGCTCCCCGCTGCGGCCGCCACCGATGACCGCGACCCGGATCGGCGTCACCACGCCGCCAGCTCGCGTGCTGTGCGGCGGACCCGGCTGCCGACGCCCGTCACGACCTCGTGCTCGATGGTGCCCGCCCAGCGCGCCCAGTCCGCCACGGTCGGCTCGCCGGCATCCCCCGGCCCGAACACGGTGACGACCTCTCCGGGTATCACCGCCGTCTCCCCCACGTCAGTCTCCCCCACGTCGACGACGAACTGGTCCATCGACATCCGGCCGACGATCGGCCGGCGTTCACCGCGGACGAGCACCTGCCCGCCCGGAACAGCGGCTCGGGGAAGCCCATCGGCGTAGCCGATCGGCACCAGTGCGAGCGTGGTCCGCCGGGGCGCCCGCCACGTGTGGCCGTACCCCACCGGTGTGCCGGCCGTCACCTCGCGCACTGCCACGACGGGTGCCGTCAAGGTCATCGCGGGCCGTAGCGCCGTCCGGCCGGACGGATCGATGCCGACGAGCCCGGCGCCCACCCGGACCAGTTCGAAGTGACTGGCCGGATCCGTCAGTGCGGCAGCCGTCGCAGCGAGATGCCGCAGCGACGGGCGCAGGCCGTGACGGTGCGCGAGCGCGCAACCACGCAGGAATGCCGCTCTGCCCGCGCGGTTGGCCGCATCCGCCGGATCGTCGGCACATGCCAGGTGACCCATCACCCCGACGACGCGGACGTGGCCTGCGATCTCGGCGCGCCGCAGCGACGCGCACAGCGCATCCCAGTCCGCCGGTGGCGCACCGTCGCGGGCCAGCCCGGTGTCCAGATGCAGGTGTACCCGCGCCCGGCCGCCGTGAGCGGCGATACGGTCCAGGTGGGCGACGCTCGCGACGGTCAGGTCGATGTCATGGTGTACGGCGGCGGCGACGTCCACCTCGACGGGATTGAGCCAGCTCAACACGGGTGCCCGCAGACCCGCTTCGCGCAGCGGCATCGCCTCGGCCAGACTCGTCACGCCGAGCCAGGTGGCACCGCCGTCCAGTGCGGCGCGGGCCACGTCCACCGCGTCGTGACCGAAACCATCCGCCTTCACCACCGCCATGACCTGAGCTCGGGTCCGGCTGCGCACGATCTGGACATTGGCGGCTATCGCTGCGGGATCCACCGTCAGCGACGCGGCGTGCCGCACCGCGGTTTCCAACACATCGACCATGATCCGATGATCGACTCGGGACCCGGGCGGCGGCCTCCTCCTCAGGTGCCGGCAACCGGTTCTCAGGTATCGCGATGATGGCCTCAAGATCGATGTCGTGTGCGGTGCGGTTTGACAGTCTGTCCTCATGACGACAATCGACCATGAGGTACGACGGCCGCACCGCGGCCTGACCGCCACGGTCCTGACCACGGTGGCCTGCGGGATTCTGCTCGGCGTGGTAGACCTGCTGCTCCAGCGCAGTCTGCCGTATCCCTGGGCGAACCTGGCGAACTCCAGTGCCGTCTGGGCGCTCGGCGCGTTCGGCATCGGCCGGTGGCTACGCGCCGGCTGGTGGCGGTCCGCTCTCGCCGGAATCGTGCTGCTGGTCGTCGCCGTCGAGGCGTACTACCTCGCGGCGGTCGTCCTGCTGAACGACAACGCCCAGATCCTGTGGTCCCCGACGGCGAGGATGTGGCTGTTCCTCGGAGTCCTCGCCGGCGCTCTCTTCGGCGCAGCCGGTGGGCTGAGCCGCGACGCGCGACCGTGGCTGCGGGTCGTCGCCATTGCCATGCCTGGCGCGGTGCTGCTCGCCGAAGCGGCCATGCTCGTCAACCGCAGCGACAACCCCGGCGGCGGACCACACTACCGGACCGACAGCCTGCAGACCGCCGCGATCGAGGCCGTCCTCGGCGTCACCCTGATCCTGCTCATCGCACCAACCCACCGGGTGCGGCTCCAGGCGCTCGCCGCCGCGACGGCGCTCGCCGCGATCGGCTTCGCCGGGTTCACCGTCGCGGGCTTCGGCAACTGACCCGCCGGCGAGCCGACCGGCTCGTCGCCGGCGGAGTGGGCCTGTACGAGGTTCGGTGTTGAGGGCGGCCCGCAGGGTCGCTCTTCCGCTGTGCCTTCGATCTCGGCGCGCCAAGCATCCTAGGATGGATCCCGTTTCTCTCTTCGCACCGAGGGCGGCGCCTCAGTCTGGTTGGACGCTCAGAACCCTTGCCGATCCGGGGGTCCGGTTACGGCGACTGCAGCTGGTACTCCCAGCCTTCGCGCCAGCCGAAATCGGCCGCGATGAGCTGCTCCAGCGGAATCCCGTCGATCAGGTGGTCCAGTGCCCAGCGGGTCGCGACGTGGCCGATGACCAGAATGCGCTCGCCCTCCCAGCGGGTCGGCACGTCGGTCAGGAAGCGGCCGACGCGTTCGACCGCCTGCCGCCAGCTCTCCCCACCGGGATACGCCTGGTCCAGGTACCACTCGCGGTGCTCGTGCAGTTCGGCGCCCGGCATGCCGTTGCCCGTGCCGTAGTCGCACTCGCGGAGCCGCCAATCGTGGAGGACCGGGATCGCGCTGCCCGCGAACGCGATCTCCGCGGTCTCGGCCGCCCGGCGCAGGTCGGAGGTGAAGACCGCCGCGATGCCGTCGTCGCGCCGGCGTTGCCCCAGTTCGGTGGCCAGCTGCCGGCCACGTTCCGACAACCGGCCGGGCAGCCAGCCGGTTGCGATCCCGCGGTCGTTGTCCTCGCTCCAGGAGTGGGTCTCGAAGACGATCCCGGTCGGCATCGGCACAGGATAGGCCACGCGCTACCGACGGTCCGGGGGGACAGGAAGCGATACCGGCGTCGGCAGCCGGTCGGTGCACCGAGGAGAGGGCAGACGACCTGATCGGTGAGCCGGCGGTCAGGAAGAGGTCAACGACCTGATCGGTCAGGCGGCTGTCAGGGCGCCACCCAGGAAGAGGTCGATGACCTGGCCGGGTGACAGGGGCGACCTGTCTTTCTCCCGGGTCGGCGCTGCCATCTGGCACAGCATGAGGAAGGCCTCGGCGAGGGCTATGACGGGCAGCCGCAGGCGTTCGGCCTCCGGCTGCAGCAGCCGCGCCACGGCCCGCCGGGCTTCTGGCTGGGCGCTCATGAACCGGATGTTTTCATCGGCCGACGACCGGGCGCCGGCCGCGACGGCGGTTGCCGTGCCCGCGCGGATGCCCTCTTCGAAGGCAGCCATCTCGGCCCGGACGCGGCGGTGGTAGTCGTCGATGACGCCGAGCACCTCGGCCAGGCGATCGGCCAGCGGCTGATCCACGCGGATCGCGTCCAGCCTCGCCAACTCCGCGGTGGCGTCGAACATCGCGCTCATCTGCGCCGTCATCATGGCCACACAGGCCCGCAGGACCGCTTCCTTGTCGGGGAAGACGGCCAGCAACTCGGCCTCGCCGATGCCCGCCGCCTCCGCTATCCGCGCGGTGGTCAACGTGTCGTACTCGCCGATCAGAGGCATGGTGGCGAGCACAACGGACTGACGCAGCTGGTCGGTGCTGGTGTCGTACTCGCCGATCAGAGGCATGGTGGCGAGCACAACGGACTGACGCAGCTGGTCGGTGCTGGTGTCGTCCATCGGACCCCCTCGGTGCGCCGGGCCCCCACCGTACGAGGTCCACGCTTGCCGCCGGGCTGCTGATCGTTCTCCGGTCGCCCCGCCGGGATGACCGGCCAGGTTCAGGGCACCCGCACGCCGCGAGCGGTCAGCGGGCGGGCGGGGCGGGACGGACCCGGCGCAGCTCGCGCAGGGCCTGGCGGCGGACGTCGCCGGTGAGGGTGTCGATGTAGAGAGTGCCGTTCAGGTGGTCCGTCTCGTGCTGCAGGGCGCGGGCCAGGAAGCCGGTGCCGTGGATGGTCAGCGGCTCACCGTTGCGGTCGAAGCCGGTCGCGGTCACCGACAGGGCCCGCTTCGTCGGGAAGTACAGGCCGGGGATGGACAGGCAGCCCTCGTCGTCGTCCTGCTCGCCCTCGAACTCGGTCAGCGCCGGGTTGATCAGGTGGCCGATGACGCCGTCGACGTTGTACGAGAAGGCCCGCAGGCTCACGCCGATCTGGGGCGCGGCGACGCCGGCCCGGCCGGGCTCGCGAACCGTGTCCTCGAGGTCGTCGATCAGGGCTCGCAACCCGGCGTCGAACGAGGTGACCGGGTCGGCCTCGGTGCGCAGGACCGGGTCGCCGAAGATTCTGATGGGCCGCACTGACATGCGGAAAAGGCTATCCGGCCGGGTTGCTCAACCGGCGAAGAGGGCCAGTTGGTCCTCGGCCAGCAACTCGCGCAGCTTGGCCAGGGAACGGCGGGTCTGACTCTTGACGACGCTGACCGGCAGTTCGAGGACGTCGGCCACGCGGTCGACGCTGTAGTCCTCGAAGTAGCGCAGGACCACGATCGCGCGGTCGCGTTCGGGCAGGTGGGCCAAGGCGTCCAGCATGGTGAGCCGGAGCTCGGGGCTCTCACGGTAGGCCGGCTCGTGCATGACCGCCGTCGTGGACTCGCTGGACGAGCGGCGGCGGCGGTGGTCGAGGAAGACCCGGAGCAGGATCTTCTGCGCGTACGCCATCAGGTTGTCGGCCTGCACGGCGCGGAGCCAGCTCAGGAACAGCTTGGTGAGCGCGGTCTGGGTCAGGTCCTGGGCCAGGTGCCAGTCGCGGCAGAGCATGAACGCGGTGGTGCGCAGGCGTTCGGCGTGAGCGTGGGCGAACTCGGCGAACTGCTCGTCGTCGGTCACGAGCCGAACACCGGGACCCGGCCGAAGCGGGCGTTGCCGGCCTTGACCAGGCCCGCGTCCATCGTGACGCCCCACCGCGGGTCGGCCGCGATCCGGGCGGCCTCGTCGGCGGACAGGACGGGCCGGCCGGGCGGGTTGGTGCGGCCGTCACCGGCCAGGCAGGACGCGACGTCGAGCTGCACGGCGGTGCCGTCGGGCCAGCGCGAGACCGCCACCGTGTCCTGCAGGCAGTTGCCGGGGACGTGCTCGATCGACACCGTCGCCGTGCCGCCGCGGGGCGGGCGGGCGCCCTCGGCCGGAAGCTGCCCGACCACGAGCCGCACCATGCCGGGACCGTCGCCGCGGTCGAGGTAGAGCTGCACGTACCGGTCGCCGGTGCCGGACGCGGCCGCGTTGCTCAACCGCCCCGCCGGCAACAACTGCGTCAAGAGATGAAGCATGGCCCCCGTTGTCGCTTTCTCGCGCGCTCCCGCGGCCCGTTCGACGCCGCTGTGGATCGCCAACGTACGCCCGGGGGCCCGGGTCGTGGGGGCGGTCGGGCTGACTGGCACAGATCCGGGAGACGCCGCGGCCTTCTGGGCGGCATGCCCCAGCGGAACGGGAACCGAGGTCGCAGCCGGTGACGCCGCCGCCACGGAATCGGCCGCCGGTATCGACCGGCGAGGTTCCGAATAGGCGGCCACCCCGCCGGCCAGCACCACCGCGAGCACGCCCACGGAGCCCGCCGCCACCGACCTCACGCGGCGCCGGCGACGCTGCGCCCGGCGCCCGTCGCGCAGCGCGGCGCCCACCACGTCGCCCAGCGGCGGCGGCCGCTCGTTGTTCAGTTCGGCCCGCAGCAACGCACGCAGGTCTTCGGTCACCGGCTCAACCCTCTCCGCACCCCGTCTCACTAGCTAGACGTGCTGACCAGGCCGTCCGGTGACCGTGGCGGAGGACCTCGAACGGGGAAGACCCATGGTGCCCGCTGCGCCCCGCTCCAGCCAACCGGACCGGCCGTTTCTGTCACACCCGGGTGGCATCGTGCCGAGCATGCCGAAGACGCAGTACTACACCGCCACCTCCATCGACGGCTACATCGCCGACGAGCACAACTCGCTCGACTGGCTCTTCGAGACCGGCGACGGCCGCGACGACGAGAACGGCGCGCAGCCCTTCGCCACGTTCTTCGCCGACGTCGGCGCGTTCGCGATGGGCGCCACCACCTACGAGTGGGTGTTCGCCCACGAGAAACTGGGCGACCAGCCCCAGAAGTGGCGTGACTACTACGGCGACGTCTCGTCCTGGGTGTTCACCCACCGGCAGTTGCCGCCCCTGACCGGCTCCACGGTGCACTTCGTGCAGGGCGACGTCCGCCCGATCCACGCCGCGATGACGGAGGCCGCGGCCGGCAGGAACATCTGGATCGTCGGCGGCGGCGAACTGGCCGGCGCGTTCGCCGACGCCGGCCTGCTCGACGAGGTCATCCTCGGCGTCGCCCCGGTGACCCTCGGCGCGGGCGCCCCGGTCCTCCCCCGCCGCCTCACGTCATCCCGCCTGACCCTGACGGCCCTGGAACGCCGCGGCCCGTTCGCCTACCTCACGTACTCGGTGGCGCCGCCCCACTGACCGATCGCCGGCTGGCTTCGTTCGCGAGTTTGGGGCTCTGGCGCGAACTGTGTGATGGACGCGGGGCGATGAGTCGTTGTCCGGCTGTGTGACGCCGTCGAGCAACTTGTTCCTCATCTGGCCGGCATCGAGATCGAAGCGGTGTGTCTCGACGATGATCTGGTCCTCACGGCTGCTGTGCGCGGCGACGTGGGCGTGTGTCCTGCGTGCTTGAAGTCGTCGTCTCGAGTTCATTCGCGGTATCGGCTGACGGTGACCGACACGCCGGTGGCGGGACCGTGCGTGCGGATCTTCCTGAGGGTGCGGCGATTCGTCAGCGAGAACCCGGAATCATCGAGAATCGCCGTCACGACCGCGGTCTTGCCGTCGGTATATGCCCTCCGGTCGACGGGTCTCCGCTCAGCCAACCCCCGTTTCACCGCTTCATAGCGTTCCCGGGCCTGCGAACTGCGACGAAGGACCTCCCGAAAGCGCAGGTACGCTCGCCACTGATCGCCGTCGTGGTCAACGACGTGCAGATGGGCGACTCGATGCCACGGCCGGCACTCAAGAACGAAAACGCGACCTCCTTGATCGCCTGCGTCACCCCGATAGATCCACCCCGCGGCCTCCAGCCTTGCCGTCACCGACGACATCGACTGCTCGGCGGTGAGGCCGACAGCGAGATCAATGATCGGCTTGGCAAGCAGACCGAGAACCGACGAGGAGCCGACAAGCTCCACCTGCGAGTCGAGACCATCGAGGGCTTCCGCCACATGCCTTTTCAGCTCACCACCGGCGTCCAGCCACGCTTGGGTCGTCCTGCCGAATCGCAGATCGCTGTAGTCGAGCCCCAGCCCGACCGCCGTCAGAAAATCCACGGGCCGGACCATCGCACGAGAGCGGTGGCACAGCCGCGCATGTGCCAGAGCACCCGAAGCTCGAAACCCTGCCAGCAAGGCTTCACGAAACACGCGCCGGAGCCGAGTTTGGGCGCCAGATGTTCGCGATCTGCGGCCCCTCGTTCCCCAGCGCGGCCTGCCGAGAGGGCGCGACGCTCAAGATTCGCCGCGGGCATTCCTTCGCGGCGCGATGAAGACGGCCCAGGCGGCCACACCCACGGCCGGGCCCAGCCCGACACCGAGACCGACGTTGTCCAGGAAAACCCCGGCGAGGAGGCCGGCGGCGGCGCCGAATGCGATCCAGATCCCGAGATTTCCCCACATCCCGAGACCTGCCGCGCCCGCGGGCGTGTCGTTGCTCGTCATCGCATCTCTCCCAGGACCCAGGCGAAAGACTGACAATCTGGCGGCCCACCGCGACGGATGCGGAACCACCTTCCCTCCCAAGCTATCACCGAACATCGAAGCCAATCCTCGTCGAGGAGTCGGCCACCCCGCCGGTGCCTTCCCGCCGGCCACCCGCTTGCCAAGATCAGGCGTCAGGTCTGTCGGCCCCGCGCGCGGGGGATGGCCGGCGCGGCCTTGATCGCGGCGGCGAGACCCAGCTGACCGGCGCGACGGCGTAGCTGCCCGACCAGCCCACGACGCGGTGGTTCGTCAGTCGGTGGGCGGGGGTGGGCCGGCCAGCGCGGCCTTGATGGGGGCCAGTTTGGCGGCGGCTTCGGCGACTTCGGCTTCGGGGTCGCTGTCCCAGACGATGCCGCCGCCGGCCCAGGCGTGCACGTGGGCGCCGTCGACGGCGACGGTGCGGATGGTCAGGCCCAGGTCGAGGTGGTCGTGGCCGATCCAGCCGACCGCGGCCATGCTCACGCCGCGGCCGACCGGTTCCAGGCGGGCGATCTGGGACAGGGCGGCGACCTTCGGGGCGCCGGTCACGGAACCTCCGGGGACCAGGGCACGCAGCAGGGACGCCAGGTCGAGCTCGCCGGTGATGGGGGCCGACACGACGGACTCGGCCTGCCAGAGGCCGGACCAGCGGCGTACGGCGAACAGCTCCTCGACCTCGACCGGGCCCACGCCGGGCAGGCGGGACAGGTCGTTGCGCGACAGGTCGACGATCATGACGTGCTCGGCCCGTTCCTTGGCCGAGGCGAGCAGCTCTCGGCGGCCCTCGGCGGTGGCCGGGCGGGTGCCCTTGATCGGACGGGTGATGACCCGGCCGTCGCGCACCTCGACCAGCGTCTCGGGCGACGCGGTGGCCAGCGCCCAGCCGTCGCCGGCCAGGACGCCGCCGTAGCGCGCCCCCGGCAACGCGGCCACCCGGCCCAGGGCCGGGAACGGATCTCCCGTGTACGGCGCCCTGGTGTGCCCGACGACGTTGACCTGATAGACGTCGCCGCGCCCGATGGCCGCCCGCACCTGCGACACCGCGGCCGCGTGCTCCTCCGGCGTCCAGCTGGGCGTCCACTCCCCCAACACCCAGGCGTCGGCGGCCGACGACGATCCGCCCGGCACGGCGGCAGCGCCCTCCCCCCGCGCCCAGCGCTCCGCCATCCCGGCAATGGGCTCGGACAGCTCCCGGCCACCCGACGATCTGGCAGCGCGCTCCGACGCCCCCCGGCCATCCGACGCTTCGGCAGCGCGCTCTCCCGACCGCCGGTGTTCCGGCACCCCGGAGGTGCGCTCAGACGGCTGCCGGCCCTCCGGCGATTCGGCAGCACGCTCCGACGGCGCCCAGCCCTCCAGCACCCCCGCAGCGCGCTCAGACGGCTCCCTGCCCTCCGGCGTCCAGAAACCCGGCGGCCCGGAGGCGGCACCCGGTGACCAGGCGTTAGCGGGTTGCGACGGCGAGTCATCATCGAAGGGAACATGTTCGTAGACCACGACGAAGACGTCGGGGATCGACGGGACCGGGGACGGGGCGGCGAGGGCGGCGCCCGCCATCACGGAACCGGTGTCGGCGGACACGTACAGTGCCGCTCCGCAGACTGAGCCAGCGCCGATCGGGCGGACGTCGGTAGCCGTTCGGCCAATGTTTCGCACGCGTAGTCCGTTGTCCGCGAGGTAGTCGGAGACAAGCTCTGCAGGGTCGCCACCGTCGGACCTGGACCAGCGGAACCATGTTGACGCACGGTGACGGCCCTGGCAGGACGCCGGAGCACCCGGCGGAGCGACGAGGGGAGGTGTCGGGAAGTGGCCGAACGACCGGCTTCCGTGGAGCATGGAAGGCGAGGATTCTGTCAATGGCGACACCGTCACCGGCTCGAACCGTCGTCGTTCGATTTGAGGTAACGTCCGTCACCGTCGTTGTGAGTCATCACACAAGCCCCCCGACCGGAGAAACACCTGATGTGCCAGCACACGAACCCCTGTCCCACCGCCGAAGCCGTCGACCGTGAGGCCGCGCGGACCGTTGCGACATGCCGCGAGCAGGGCTGGAGCCTGCTCTGCAACGGCGTGATCGTCTTCGAGGACACCGGCGAGATCCTGCCCGACGGCACGATGATCGAACCGCACCGCGGGCCGGCCCGTCACGCCCTTGCGGCCTGACTGAAAAACAGCTGAAAGCCGACGCTGCCGTCGGCACCGATTCGCTACACACAGTAGCGGAGAGCGCGCCCCCCGACGACGAAGGGCGCGCACCCCGGCTCAGTCCTCGAACGCCTCGGGCGACGGGCACGAGCAGACCAGGTTCCGGTCGCCGTAGGCCCCGTCGATGCGCCGCACCGGCGGCCAGTACTTCGCCGTCCGGTCCACTCCCACCGGGAAACCGGCCACCGACCGCGGGTAGGCGTGCTCCCACTCGTCGGCCGTCACCGCCGACGCGGTGTGCGGGGCGTTGCGGAGCGGGTTGTCGTCCTTGGGCCACGTCCCGGCCGCGACCTGGTCGATCTCGCCCTTGATGGCGATCATCGCGGCCACGAAGCGGTCGAGCTCGGCCAGATCCTCGCTCTCGGTCGGCTCCACCATCAGCGTGCCGGCCACCGGGAACGACATCGTCGGCGCGTGGAAGCCGTAGTCGATCAGCCGCTTGGCCACGTCGTCGACCGAGACGCCGGTCGCCTTCGTGATCGGCCGCAGATCGAGGATGCACTCGTGCGCCACCAGGCCGCCGCTGCCGGTGTAGAGCACCGGGTAGTGCTCGCGCAGCCGCGAGGCCACGTAGTTCGCCGCCAGCACGGCCGTGCCGGTCGCCGCGGCCAGCCCGTCCGGGCCCATCATCCGCAGGTACGCCCACGAGATCGGCAGGATGCCGGCCGAGCCGTGTGCCGCCGCCGACACCGCGTGGTGGTCGCCCGGCTCGAGCGGGTCGCCCGGCAGGAACTCGGCCAGGTGCGCGCGGACGGCGACCGGGCCGACGCCGGGACCGCCGCCACCGTGCGGGATGCAGAACGTCTTGTGCAGGTTCAGGTGCGACACGTCGGCGCCGAACTTGCCGGGCCGGGCGAAACCGACCAGCGCGTTCAGGTTGGCCCCGTCGACGTAGACCTGGCCGCCGGCCTCGTGCACGGCCGCGCACAGGTCGGCGATCGAGGTCTCGTACACGCCGTGGGTCGACGGGTAGGTCACCATGATCGCCGCGAGGTTCGCCGCATGGGTCTCGATCTTGGCGTGCAGGTCGGACAGGTCGACGTTGCCGGCGTCGTCGCAGGCCACCACGACCACGCGCATGCCGGCCATGACGGCGCTGGCCGCGTTCGTACCGTGCGCGCTCGACGGGATCAGGCACACGTCGCGGTGCTCGTCGCCGCGGGAGCGGTGGTAGCCGCGGATGGCCAGCAGGCCGGCCAGCTCACCCTGGGAACCGGCATTGGGCTGCACGCTCACCGCGTCGTACCCGGTGATCTCGGCCAGCCAGCCCTCGAGCGTCGACACGAGCTCCTCGTAGCCGGACGTGTTGGACGCGGGCGCGTACGGGTGGATGTTCGCGAACTCGGGCCAGGTGACCGGTTCCATCTCGGTCGTGGCGTTGAGCTTCATCGTGCACGACCCCAGCGGGATCATGCCGCGGTCGAGCGCGTAGTCCTTGTCCGACAGCTTGCGCAGGTAGCGCAGCATGCTGGTCTCGGAGTGATGCGAGCTGAACACCGGGTGGGTCAGGTACTCGCTGGACCGCGCGAGGGGCTGGGCGCCGCATTCGGCGGCCTCGGAAGCAGGGACACCGAAGGCGTCGAGCACGGCCGCGACGTGGGCGTCGGTCGTCGTCTCATCCGTGGCGACCGACACCCGGTCGGCGTCGACCAGGCGGAGGTCGACACCGGCGGCGGCCGCGGCCGCGACGATCCCGGCGGCCCGGCCCGGCACCACGGCGGTCACGGTGTCGAAGAAGGCGGCGTGCGCGACCTCGACGCCCCCGGCAGCGAGGCTGCCGGCCACGGTCAGGGCGTGGTTGTGGGTGCGCTTGGCGATCTCCCGCAGCCCCTTCGGACCGTGGTAGACGGCGTACATGCCGGCCATGACGGCGAGCAGGACCTGCGCCGTACAGATGTTGCTCGTCGCCTTCTCGCGGCGGATGTGCTGCTCACGGGTCTGCAGGGCGAGACGGTAGGCGGGGGCGCCGTCCACGTCCTTCGACACGCCCACGAGCCGGCCGGGCAGCGACCGCTCGAGCCCGGCCCGCACGGCCAGGTAGCCGGCGTGCGGCCCGCCGAAGGCCAGCGGAACACCGAACCGCTGGGTGGTGCCGGCCGCGATGTCGGCGCCGATCTCGCCCGGCGCGCGCAACAGCGTGAGCGCCAGCAGGTCGGCGGCCACTGTCACCAGGGCACCCTGGCGGTGGGCAGCTTCGATCAAAGGCGCGTGGTCCCGTACGGCGCCCGAGGCCCCCGGGTACTGCAGGTGCAGCCCGAAGAACTCATCGGGCAGCGAAGCACCCGCGTCGAGGTCGACCAGCGCGAGCCGGATGCCGAGCGGCTCGGCCCGGGTCCGCAGCACGGCGAGAGTCTGCGGCAGCGTGTCCGCGTCCACCGCGTACACCTGGGACTTGGACTTGGAAGCCCGCTTGGCCAGCGTCATCGCCTCGGCGACGGCGGTGCCCTCGTCCAGCATCGAGGCGTTGGCCGTGGTCAGCCCGGTGAGGTCGGTCACCATGGTCTGGAAGTTGAGCAGCGCCTCGAGCCGGCCCTGGCTGATCTCCGGCTGGTACGGGGTGTACGCCGTGTACCAGGCCGGGTTCTCCAGCACGTTCCGCTTGATCACGGCCGGGGTGTGCGTGCCGTAGTAGCCCAGGCCGATCATCGACGTGGTCACCCGGTTGCGCGAGGCGATCGCGCGCAGCTCGGCGATCGTCTCCTCCTCGGAGGCGGCCGCGGGCAGGTTCAGCGACCCGTGCCAGCGGATCACCTCGGGGATCGCGGCGTCCATCAGGGCGTCCAGCGACGCGTACCCGATGGCTTTGAGCATGTGGGTCTGCTCGTCGGTGTCCGGCCCGATGTGCCGGTTCGCGAACGTCATGACGGCTCCTCAGAGAGGTCGACTAGTCGGCCTCCCCCTCTGTCACCGCCGCGCGGGCCCAACCGCAGGCGCACGGATGCTTCAGAGTCGTCTGCCCACGCGGTCCTTTTGCCTGAGAGGTTCCGGGGAGGATTTGCCCCTTCGGCGCCGAGGTCGACCTCGGTCTCTCCCGCGTGGCTGGCAACCAACCTACCAGCGGACACGTTTCCACCGCGTGTCTCTAGGGTGGGGTTGTGATCTACACCCCCGCGGGCAACCGCTACGACACCATGCCCTACCGGCGGACCGGACGCAGCGGCCTGCGCCTGCCCGTCGTCTCGCTCGGCCTGTGGCACAACTTCGGGCACGAGCGTCCCTGGCAGCGCCAGCGCGACATCGTGCGCCGCGCGTTCGACCTCGGTGTGACCCACTTCGACCTGGCCAACAACTACGGGCCGCCGCCGGGCAGCGCCGAGGAGAACTTCGGCCGCGTCCTCGCCACCGACTTCCAGGCCCACCGCGACGAGATCGTCGTCTCGACCAAGGCCGGGTACGACATGTGGCCCGGGCCCTACGGCGACTTCGGCTCCCGGAAATACCTGGTCAGCTCGCTCGACCAGTCGCTGAAGCGGCTCGGGCTCGACTACGTGGACATCTTCTACCACCACCGGCCCGACCCGGAGACGCCGCTCGAGGAGACCATGGGCGCGCTCGACGCCGTGGTCCGCGCGGGCAAGGCCCAGTACGTCGGCCTGTCGAACTACACCTCTGAGCAGACCGCCGCGGCGGCGGCCATCCTGCGGGATCTCGGCACGCCGCTGCTGATCCACCAGCCGTCGTACTCGATCCTCAACCGCTGGATCGAGAAGGACAACCTGCTCGACACGCTGTCCGCCGCCGGCGCCGGTTGCATCGCGTACAGCCCGCTCCAGCAGGGCCTGCTCACCGACCGCTACCTCGGCGGCATCCCGGACGACTCGCGGGTGCGCACCAGCCGCTTCCTCAACGAGGAAGCCCTGGACAGCCAGACGCTGGGCCGCATCCACGCGCTCAACGACATCGCGAAGCGCCGCGGCCAGTCGCTGGCCCAGACGGCCCTGGCCTGGGCGCTGCGCGACGAGCGGATGACCAGCGTCATCATCGGGGCCAGCAGCGTCGAGCAGCTCGAGAACAACGTCGCGACGATCGGCAACCTGGCCCTCAGCGAGGCCGAGATCGGCGACATCGACGGCACCGTGCTGGATCTGTAGACCGTGATCGAGCGCACGATCCTCGGGGTCGTGGTCGGATCGCGCGCCTACGGACTCGACGGGCCCGGCTCCGACCACGACCGCCGGGGCGTGTACGCGGCGCCGACCCGGGCGTTCTGGTCGCTGGACAAGCCGCCGACCCACTTCGACGGGCCGCTGCCCGAGCAGTTCACCTGGGAGATCGAGCGGTTCTGCGTGCTCGCGCTGCAGGCCAACCCGACCGTGCTCGAGGTGCTCTGGTCCCCCATCGTCGAAACCCTGACGCCGGACGGCCGGGAGCTGCTGGCGGTGCGGCAGGCGTTCCTCTCCAGCAAGGTGGCGGCGACGTACGGCGAGTACGCGCGCGACCAGCTCAACCGGGTCTCCGCCCGCCGGGAGCGCACCGGCGAGACCAACTGGAAGCAGGCCATGCACATGATCCGTTTGCTGCTGGCCGGCGCCCACGTGCTGCGCACCGGCGACGTGCTCGTCGAGGTGCGGTCGCTGCGCCCCCGGCTGCTCGAGGTCAGGAGCGGGTCGGTGCCGTGGAATTCGGTGGTGGCCTGGGCCGGCGACCTGCAGCATGATCTTGCGTCGGCCCGGGCGGCGACCGGTCTGCCCGAGTCGCCTGAGCGCCGCACGATAGATCAGCTGCTGGCCGGCGTACGGGAAAGGAACTTGACGTGACGACTGTCGTGCCCGCCTGGTCGGCCGAGGTGGTCGCCGAGCTGCCGTACCCGGTGATCTTCGCGACGGTGAGCGGGGCGCACCTCTACGGCTTCGCGTCCGTCGACTCCGACCTGGACCTGCGCGCTGCCCACCTGCTGCCGGTCAGCGAGCTCGTGGGCCTGCGCCTCGGCCCCGAGACGCTCTCGACCAGCGGATGGCGCGACGGCGTGGAACTCGACGTGGTCAGCCACGACCTGCGCAAGTTCGCCCGGCTGCTCAACAGCCGCAACGGCTACGTGCTGGAACAGCTGCTGTCGCCGCTGGTCGTGACGACCGGCCCGCTGCATGCCACCCTGATCGAGCTGGCCCCGTCGTTCATCACCTCCGGGCACGCCCAGCACTACCTGGGCTTCGCCGCCTCGCAGCAGAGGCTGTTCGACAAGACCGGCTCGCTGAAGTCCGCGCTGTACTGGCTGCGCGTCCTGCTGACCGGGCAGCACCTGATGCGCACCGGCGAACTCGAGACCGACCTGGCGGTGCTGGGCACATCCCTGCCGTACGTGCCGGAGCTGATCGCCCTGAAGCGGTCCGCCGAGAAGGGCCCCTTCCCCGCCGCACTCGAACAAGCGCTGCGCACCGACACCGCGGCGCTGCGAACCGCCCTGGAAGAGGCCCGGGACACCTCTCCCCTGCCCCCGTATCCCGACCCGGCCGCGGTGGACGCGCTGCACGAGATCATCGTGGAAACACGGCTGGCGACGCCGAAGCAAGCATGACCCACGCCGACGTCGAGATCACCGCGGACCTGGTCGGCCGGCTGGTGCGCGCCCAGGACCCGGCTCTGCCGCTGAGGCATCCTAGGAGGCTAGGAACTCGGTTTGTGAAGCGTGTCGGTTTACGCTGATCGCATGCCCACCGCTGCTCGTGTCGCTGTCCACCTGGCTCGGCCCCATCGGCCGGTGCTGGTGGCGGGCACGCTGAGCGAGCTCAGCGGTCCTACGACGGGCCTGGTCGAACTTCCGTTGCGGTTGTGGTGGGGTCCGCAGCGGGCGTTCGATCTCGACGAGCCGACGATGCTCGCCTGGATGTACGAGAACGTGCTGCGCGAGGCGATCCGCGTCGACGAGCTGCGCGCCTACCTGCACGGCCCCACCCTCGTGCGGGTCTGGCCCGAGCTGAACCTGCCTCGCGGCGTCCGCGCGGCCTGGGAGGTCCGCCACGCCCACCTGCGCGCCGCCTCGCGCCTGGTCGCCGCGCGCTAGGGCGGGGCCGATAGCCTGGGCCGGTGGCGAGCGTCGACGATTTCTACTCCGATGTCGCTCGCATCGCGCTCGCCGTGGCCACCAAGCACGGCTTCGTGCTCGGCGGTGGGTTCGCGTGGCTGGTCAACGGGCTGGTCCAGCGGCCCACCGAGGATGTCGACCTGTTCACCGACACGGCCGGCGGGGTCGCGGCGGCGGCCGGCGAGGTGTCGTCGGCCCTGCGGGAAGCCGACTACCGGGTCGTACGGGAAGAGGGTGACGAGCTCTTCGAGGGGATGGACGAGGACCTGCAGGAGTTCCTGGTCGCCACCGAGACGCGGGCGCTGCGGCTGACGCTGTGCCGGCTCGACCGGTCGCAGAAGCCGGTCGTCATGGAGCTCGGGCCGGTCATGCACCTCGACGACCTGGTCGCGACCAAGGTAGCCGCGCTGGTCAACCGGCGGGAGGTGCGCGACTACATCGACGTCGCGGCCGCCCTCGAGCGCTACCCCCTCGACGTGCTGCTGGAACTGGGCCGTACGGCGGACCCCGCGCTCGACCCGGAAGATGTGGCCGACGCCGGGCGTTATCTCGATCGGCTGCACGACGCGCGGTTCGCGCTCTACGGCCTTTCCGTCCACCAGATCGCCGAGCTGCGGCAACGCCTCGCGCCATGGCCCCGTTGAGTGATCCATATGATGAACCCCGTCCAACCGCC
This sequence comes from Paractinoplanes hotanensis, assembly GCF_023717965.1. Lineage (NCBI taxonomy): Bacteria > Bacillati > Actinomycetota > Actinomycetes > Micromonosporales > Micromonosporaceae > Paractinoplanes > Paractinoplanes hotanensis. The sequence continues at coordinate 87,649 of NZ_JAMQOL010000029.1, forward strand.
CCACCCGCCGCCCAAAAACGGACTAAAGGCCATATGACGCTGACCGACCGCCTCCCCCGGAACAACGAGCCCGACGCCGTCTTCGACGCCTTCCAGAAATGGGCGAGCGAGCAGGGCCTGGCCCTCTACACCCACCAGGAAGAGGCGCTCATCGAGATCGCCACGGGGGCGAACGTCATCCTGAACACCCCGACCGGGTCGGGCAAGAGCCTGGTCGCCACGGGCGCGCACTTCGTGGCCCTGGCCGACGGGCGCACCACCTTCTACACCGCCCCGATCAAGGCGCTGGTCAGCGAGAAGTTCTTCGCGCTGTGCGCGGTCTTCGGCGCCCACAACGTCGGCATGCTGACCGGCGACGCCAGCGTCAACGCGGACGCGCCGATCATCTGCTGCACGGCCGAGGTGCTGGCCAACCTGGCCCTGCGCGAGGGCGCGGACGCCGACGTCGGCCAGGTCGTGATGGACGAGTTCCACTTCTACGCCGAGCCCGACCGCGGCTGGGCCTGGCAGGTGCCGATCATCGAGCTGCCCCAGGCGCAGTTCATCCTCATGTCGGCGACCCTCGGCGACACCACGCGCTTCGTCGACGACCTGTCCCGGCGCACGGGCCGGCCGACCGCCGTCGTGGCCAGCGTCGAGCGGCCGGTCCCGCTCCTTTTCTCGTACGCCATGACGCCGTTGCACGAGACGATCGAGGAGCTGCTGCAGACCAAGCAGGCGCCCGTCTACATCGTGCACTTCACGCAGGCGGCGGCCCTGGAGCGGGCGCAGTCGCTGATGAGCATCAACATGGCCACCCGCGACGAGAAGGACAAGATCGCGGCCGCCATCGGGAACTTCCGGTTCACCGCGGGCTTCGGCAAGCAGCTGTCCCGGCTCGTGCGGCACGGCATCGGCGTCCACCACGCCGGCATGCTGCCCAAGTACCGCCGCCTCGTCGAGACGCTGGCCCAGGCCGGGCTGCTGAAGGTCATCTGCGGCACCGACACGCTCGGCGTCGGCATCAACGTGCCCATTCGCACGGTGCTGTTCACCGGCCTGTCCAAGTACGACGGTGTGAAGACCCGCCTGCTCAAGGCGCGCGAGTTCCACCAGATCGCCGGCCGCGCGGGCCGGGCCGGGTTCGACACCCTGGGCACGGTCATCGTGCAGGCGCCCGAGCACGTCATCGACAACGAGCGGGCCCTGGCCAAGGCGGGCGACGACCCGAAGAAGCGCCGCAAGGTGGTGCGCAAGAAGCCGCCGGAGGGTTCGATCGGCTGGGGCCAGCCCACGTTCGACCGGCTGGTGTCGGCCGACCCCGAACCGCTGACCTCGTCGTTCCAGGTGTCGCACGCGATGCTGCTCAACGTGCTGGCGCGCGGCGGCGACCCGTTCTCGGCCATGCGCCACCTGCTCACCGACAACCACGAGGAGCCGGCCGCTCAGCGCCGGCACATCCGCCGGGCCATCGCCATCGCCCGCGCGCTGGTGGCGGGCGGGGTCATCGAGCGTACGGAGGAAGGGGTCTACCGCCTCACCGAGGACCTGCAGCTCGACTTCGCGCTCAACCAGGCGCTCTCACCGTTCGCCCTGGCCAGCCTGGAGCTGCTGGACCGGGAGGCGCCCGACTACCCGCTCGACGTGGTGTCGGTGATCGAGTCGACGCTCGAGGACCCGCGGCAGGTGCTCTCCGCCCAGCGCCAGAAGGCCCGCGGCGAGGCTGTCAACGCGATGAAGTCCGAGGGCATCGAGTACGAGGAGCGGATGACGCTGCTCGAGGACGTGACCCATCCGCGCCCTCTGCTCGAGCTGCTCGAAGGCGCGTACGAGACCTACCGGCGGGGTCACCCGTGGGTCGCCGACTACGAGCTCAAGCCCAAGTCGGTCGTCCGCGACATGTACGAGCGGGCGATGACCTTCACCGAGTACGTGTCGTTCTACGGCCTGTCCCGCTCGGAGGGTCTGGTGCTGCGCTACCTGGCCGACGCGTTCCGCGCGCTGCGCCAGACCGTGCCCGAGGACGCCCGCACCGAGGAGCTCACCGACCTCATCGAGTGGCTGGGCGAACTGGTGCGCCAGGTCGACTCCAGCCTGCTCGACGAGTGGGAACGGCTGCGCAACCCCGGTGCCGTCGTCGAAGAGGTACGCATCGACGACAAGCCGCCCGCGGTCACCCGCAACACCCGCGCGTTCCGGGTGCTCGTGCGCAACGCCCTGTTCCGCCGGGTCGAACTGGCCGCGCTGCGCCGCTGGGACCTGCTGGGCGAGCTGGACGCCGAGTCCGGCTGGACCGCCGAGCGCTGGCAGGACGCGATCCTCGACTACTTCGACGAGTACGACGCGCTCGGCACCGGCCCGGCCGCGCGCGGTCCGGCCTTCCTGCACATCGAGGCCGGCCCGACGGCCTGGGTCGTCCGGCAGGTCTTCGAGGACCCGCAGGGCGACCACGACTGGGGCATCGAGGCCACGGTCGACCTGGCCGCGTCGGACGAGATCGGCGCGGCGGCGATCGTCGTGACCTCGGTCGGTCCTCACGAATGAGCCGCCGGCGCGTCGCCGCCGCCTTCGCCGTCGCGCTGCTCGGGCTGCCGGCGCTGGCGTGGGCGGCCCACGCGGCGCGGCTGGAGCTCACCGACGGGGTGCTGCTGTTCCTGGCGGCCGTGGTCGGGGTGGCGCTGCTGGGCGGGCTGTGGCCGGCGCTGCTGGCCGCGGTCGGCGGGTTCCTGCTGCTGAACTACTACTTCACAGCGCCCGTACGCAGCCTCGACATCAGCACAACGCGGGGCGCCCTCGCGCTGGCCGTGTTCGTGCTGGTCGCGCTCGCGGTGTCGTGGATCGTCGACCTGGCCGCGCGCCGGACCCGGCAGGCCGCGGCAGCCGCCGCCGACGCACACACCCTGGGGGCCGTGGCCGGCGCCGTACTGGCCGGGCCGGACCCGCTGCGGGGTTTGCTCAGTGAGCTGCGGGAGCTGTTCGGCCTGTCCTCGGTGACGCTGCTGGAGCGAACGGCCGAAGGCTGGCAGCCCGCCGCAGTTTCCGACTTGTCCGGCTTTTCGGATTCACGTGAAACGTGGCGTTACCGGGTCGCCACCGCCTCCCCCGCCCTCATGGGTGGGCCGAAACGTACCGCGCGCAAAACGGGCGAAACGACTTGTCCACAGCCGGCGGCCGAAGCCGAATTCGCACCCTACGGCGAAACCCGGGTGCCGGCCGACGACGGGCTGGTCCTCGCCCTCCGCGGCCGCGAGCTCGACGCCAACGAGATGACGATCGCCCGCGCTTTCGGCGCTCAGGCCGCCGTCGCCCTGCGCCAGCAACGCCTGACCGCCGCGGCCGAGGGCGACCGCGTCCGCTCCGCCCTGCTGGCCGCCGTCAGCCACGACCTGCGCACCCCCCTGGCCTCGGCCAAGGCGGCCGTGGCGGGCCTGCGCAGCGACGAGGTCCACTTCGACGAGCACGACCGCCGCGAACTCCTGGCGACCGCCGACGAGTCGCTCGACCGCCTGTCCGCGCTGCTGGCCAACCTGCTCGACATGAGCCGCCTGCAGGCCGGCGCCCTGGCGGTGCACCTCACCGACGTCGGCCTCGAGGACGTCGTCCCGGCCGCGCTGGACGAGCTCGGCCCGGCCGGGCGGCAGATCACCGTACGGCTGCCCGAGGACCTGCCCGCCGCCCACGCCGACCCCGGCCTGCTCGACCGGGTGCTGGTGAACGTCGTCGGCAACGCCCTGCGCTACAGCCCGGCCGACCGGCCGCCCGAGATCACCGGCCGGGCCCGCGACGGCCGCCTCGAGCTGCGGGTGGTCGACCACGGGCCGGGCGTCCCGCCGGGTGACCGCGAGCGGATCTTCCAGGCGTTCCAGCGGCTGGGCGACCGTGACAACCACACCGGCGTCGGTCTGGGTCTGGCGCTCGCGCGCGGCCTGACCGAGGCGATGGACGGCACACTGATCCCCGAGGACACCGCCGGAGGAGGGCTCACCATGGTCCTGACGTTGCCGATGGGCAAGCCGTGACCCGGATCCTCGTGGTCGACGACGACCCCCAGATCCTGCGGGCGCTGCGGATCAACCTGCGCGCCCGCGAGTACGAGGTGGACGTGGCGTCCGACGGCGCCGGCGCGCTCAAGGCGGCGGCCGCCCATGCGCCCGACCTGGTCGTACTCGATCTGGGCCTGCCCGATCTGGACGGCACCGAGGTCATCCGCGGGCTGCGGGGCTGGACCAGCGTGCCGATCATCGTGCTCTCCGGCCGGGCCGAGGGCGCGGACAAGGTGGCCGCGCTCGACGCCGGCGCCGACGACTACGTGACCAAGCCGTTCGGCGTCGACGAGTTGCTGGCCCGCATCCGCGCGGTCACCCGGCGCGTGCAGCCGTCGGACGCTCCGCCCGCTCCGGTGACGGTCGGGAAGTACACGGTCGACCTGGCCGGCCACACGATCACCCCGGAGCAACGGCTCACGCCGACCGAGTGGCAGCTGCTGGAACAGCTGCTGCGCAACCCGGGCAAGCTGATCACCCAGCGCAGCCTGCTGCACGACGTGTGGGGTCCGCAATACGGCACCGAGACGAACTATCTGCGTCAGTACATGGCGCGGCTGCGGCGTAAACTCGAGGACGACCCGACCCGGCCACGGCACCTGATCACCGAACCCGGCATGGGCTACCGTTTTCAGCCGTAAGGGGTCCCGTCGGCTACTGGCCCCGGCCCGCGGGGATCAGTACGGTGACGGCACGACCGATGCGCAGGAGTGGCCAGTGTCCCACAGCGACGTGTTCACGACCGGCGGTCGCCGGTTGCGCTACGAGGTGTCCGGCGCCCGTGACGGGGTTCCCGTGTTCCTGCTGCACGGCACGCCCGGCAGCCGCATCGGTCCCAAGCCCCGCGCCGGCGTGCTCTACCGCCTCGGCGTCCGGCTGATCAGCTACGACCGGCCCGGCTACGGCGGCTCCGACCGGCACCGCGGCCGCACGGTGGCCGACTGCGCGGCCGACGTGGCCGCCATCGCCGGCGACCTCGGTCTCGACACGTTCACTGTGGTCGGCCGGTCCGGCGGCGGGCCGCACGCGCTGGCCACCGCCGCCCTGCTGCCCGACCGCGTCACCCGCGCCGCCGTGCTGGTCAGCCTGGCCCCGCACGACGCCGAGATCGACTGGTTCGGCGGCATGATGCCGTCCAACGTGGAGGAGTTCGGCGCCGCCTCGCAGGACGAGCCCCGCCTGGTCGAGAGCCTGCGGCTGCAGGCCGACCGCACCCGGCGCAGCCCGGTCAGCCTGCTCGACTCGCTGCGCCGCGAGATCGCCGGCCCCGACCTGCAGGTCGTCCGCGATCTGATGATGCAGCAGCTCCTGGTCGAGACCTACGCCGAGGCGACCCGCGGCGGCCCGTACGGGTGGATCGACGACGTGCTGGCCGCGCGCCGCGACTGGGGGTTCGACCTGGGCGATATCCACCAGCGCGTCCGCGTATGGCACGGCGCGGAAGACAACTGCGTCCCGCCCGCGCACGCCCGCTGGCTCGCCGAGCGCATCCCCGGCGCCGAGCTCACCGTGCAGACCGGCACCGCTCACTTCGGCGCGATGGAGATCCTGCCCGAGATCCTCTCCTGGCTGGCCGAGCCCGCGCTGGTCGCCTGACCCCGCACTAGAGGTCGTCGCCGGCGTGCCGGGGGAAGACGTGCACGTTGGTAGTGCCATGTCCTGGTTGCCGGCCGGTGCCGAGCACGGCGCCAGTGGCTCAGAACGGGTGCGGGTCGAGGGTGCGGTGGACGTAGCGGCCCTCGCGCAGGGCCTCGACGGCGGGGTGGTTGTCGCCCAGGAGGTCGCGCAGGCGGCGGACGGCCTCGCGTTCCACCGCCGGGTCGTGGCCCTCGACGTCGGCCTTGATCAGGGAGAGGTTGACTTCGGCGCGGGCCGTGTCGGGGTGGCTGTGGCCCAGCAGGCGTTCGATGCCGGCCACGACGGGCACGATCATGTCGTACGCGTCGGGGACCGCGCCCCACTCGGCCGTGAAGATGGCCAGGTTCATGCGGGCGGCCAGGGTGTACGGGTGGTCGCGGCCCAGCCTGCGGTCGAAGCCCTCGGCCGCCTCGCGCGCCAGCCGCCGTGCCGTGCCCAGGTCGCTCAGGGCGCGGGCCACCGTCGCGCGGTTGTTCAGGCAGGTCAGGGTGTGCGGGTGGGAGGCGCCCAGGCGGGTGCGGTACGAGCGCTCGACGCGGGCCATCTCGTCGCCGGCCGTGTCCGGTTCGCCGGTGGCCAGCAGGTTCACCGCGCGGGACAGGCGGCAGGCCAGGGTCTCCGGGCCGTCCGGGCCGAGCAGGCGGTTCAGGTTGTCGTAGGCCAGGTCGAGGCGGTTCGCGGCCTCGCGGGTGCGGCCGGCGCTGCGTTCGGAGACGGCGAGGTTGGTCATCGTGCTGTACGTCTTGGGGGCGTTGTCGCCGAACGCGCGGCGGTGCCGGGCCAGGACGTCCTGGAGCAAGGTGATCGACTCGACGTACTCGCCGGCCTCGCGCAGGTCGCGGCCGTAGTTGTTGCCGACCTGCAGGGTCAGGATGTGGTTCTCGCCCAGCACCAGGGTGCAGCGCTCGTACAGGCGCCGCTCGCGGTCGCGGGCCTCGCGCACCCGGCCCGACAGGCGCAGGGAACTGGCCAGGTTGTTCATCGCCATCATCGTGCGCAGCTGGTCCTCGCCGAAGTTCTCGACCCAGGCCGCCGTCGTCCGCTCGTCGAGGCGCAGCGCGTCGGCGTACAGGCCCAGCGCGCGCAGGCTGGCGCCCAGGCCGCCGGCCGTGGTCAGCGTGTGCGGGTGGGTCTCGCCCAGCAGGTCGCGCTGCTCGGTCAGCACCTGCTCGTCCAGGGCACGGGCCTCGGCGAAGTCGGCCCGGTCGCGGACGATGTTGCCCAGGTTGAAGCGCAGATAGAGCAGCTGCCGGCTGAGCGAGTCGCGCTCGGCCGGGTCGGTGAGCTGGTCGCGCAGCTCGGTCCAGCGGCGCACGTACTCCTCGGCCAGGCGGCGGCCGTCGTTGTAGCCGCCGGACTGCCACACGTAGCGGACCCGGTCGATGATCAGGCGCCGGACCGGTTCCTCGCGGGACAGGTACGCCCGGGAGACCTCCAGGTGCGGCCAGAGCTGCCGGAACCGCGGCCAGTTCTCCGGATCGTCGACCTCGCCGGTGGGCCGGGCCGCGGCCAGCACGAGGTGCACCTGACGGCGGGCCTCCTCGATCTGCTCGGGCGTCATCCGCTGGCGCACCACGTGCTGCACGATGCGGTGCACGTGGATCTGGCCGCCGCCGACGTCCAGCTTGAGCAGGGCGAGCCGGTTGATCTGCTGGATCAGCGAGCCGCGGTACATGGCGTCGGTGACCATCGGGTCGAGCGGGCGGAGCAGGTCGGCCATCCGGTCGCTGTAGATCAGGTCGAGGGCGATCTGGGGCGCCAGCACCGAGCACAGGGTGAGCAGCCGGTAGGCCGCGGCCGAGCGCTCCTCGAGCCGCTTGAGCGACAGGTCCCACACCGATTCGAGGTTGGCCGGGCCGTACTGGTCGATGTGGCGCAGATAGTCCTCGACCGGGGCGCCGGTGTCGGCCAGCCAGGCGCCCGCGGCGGCCACGGCGATCGGCAGGTCGCCCAGCAGCTCGGCCAGGCGGGACGCGTCGTCGGCGCGCAGGCTGGGCACCCGCCGCCGCAGGTGGGCGATGCTCTCGCGGCGGTCGAAGACGTCGACCGGCACGGTCTGGGCGTGTTCACCCCAGCCGGCGTCGCGCGAGGTGACGATGACATGGCCGCCGGGGCCGCTGGGCAGGAAGCGGCTGACCACCGCGATGTCCTCGGCGTTGTCGAAGATGACCAGCCAGCGGCTCAGCGTGCGGCCGCGGCGCAGCGCGCTCAGCACGGCCTGGGCCTGGTCGGCGATGCCGCCGTCGGGGGCCAGGCCGAGTTCGCGGGCGAGGTCGGACAGCTGGGTGTCGACGAAGGTCACCGGGTCGGCGTCGATCCACCAGACGAAGTCGTACGCGTTGCGGAACCGGTGCGCGTACTCCATCGCCACCTGGGTCTTGCCGATGCCGCCCATGCCCTGCAACGCCACCGGCGACGCTCCCGAGAGCACCACCGGGCTGCCGCTGGCCAGCAGCTTGGCCCGCAGGTCCTGCAGGTCCTTCTCGCGGCCGGTGAACTGGACGTTGCGGATGGGGGCGTTGAACAGCACGGTGGAGCGGCCGGGGTAGCGCAACCCGATGCGGCTGCGGTCGAAGTCGTCGACCGGGTGCCCGACCAGCCGCAGCAGCCGGGTGACGGCGACCTCCTCGGCCTGGCCGGACAGGAAGGCCGAGTCGCTCTCGGGCTGCCCGCGCAGCGCGCTCACGTCGGAGACGTAGGCGACCAGCGGCGTACGGGGATCGCTGCGGTCGCGGGGGACGCGGGCCCGCTCGGCGAGCGCGTTGGCCGCCGACACCACGGTGAGGACGCGTCCCGCGGGCGTGCGGGCGTTGTCGGCGTCCGGGTCGACGGCGACCGCGTTGACGGTGACGCCCGCGGTCTCGAGTACCTTGCCGATCCATTCGGCCCACACCCGGTCGTCGGGCGCGTAGCGCAGCGCGATCGTCGACTCGGGCAGGATCGTCGGGCGCACGAACCGGGCCGCCGTGCGCTCGCGCAGCGACTCCTCCATGGGGGGCAGCGAGGTGATCTCGCCGCCGGTGATGTACCCGGTCAGCGTCTCGTAGGCGGCCAGCATGGAGCTGCGCGAGCCGGGCCGGTCGCCGAAGGTGGCCAGGGTCTCCTCGTACGCGTAGAAGGGCACGTACGGCACCTCGACGGTGGACCAGTAGGCGTCGCGCTCGGCCGTCGACATGCCGCCGGGGAGCCCGGTGAACCGCTGCCGGGCGGCGACCCGGCCCGCGTCGGCCCGCTTCAGCTCGGCCAGGTCGACCCGCATGGGCACCGGCAGGATCCTGATCTGCCGGCGGCCCTGCTGCGACGAGACGTTGGCCGCCACCGTGGCGGCGCCGTCGATGCCCTGCTCGCTGAACGTGAAGCAGTCGATCAGCACGTCCGGCATGTGCACCGTGCAGATGCCCGCGACGTCGCTCCACCCGGTGCGGGAATCGATGAGGGCGTAGTCGTAGTGCCGTTTCATGTCGTCGCGCAGCGCGTCGAACAGCTGGCCGCCGCCCAGCCGCTCGTAGAACTCGTCCCAGTCGCGCTCGTAGACGCTGCGCGCGTAGTCCTGGTTCTGGCTGCCCGCCGCCAGGAAGTCGAGGGTGCCGCCGTCCGGGAACCGGTCCCAGCCGATCGTGAAGGCGTGCCGGCTGACCCGGGCGTAGTCGCGGTGCCAGTCGTCGTCGCGCTCCACGTCCTGCAGGGTGGCCTGCTCGTAGCCGCGGACCAGTTCGATCACGCCACCGGAGCCGGCCAGCGCCTCGGGGTCGATGAACGGCCGGAAGAAGCGGTGCAGGCCGGGCGATTCGAGGTCCCAGTCGGCCACCAGCACCCGCTTGCCGTTGGCGGCCAGAATCCAGGCCACATTGGCCAGGGCCATCGTGCGCCCGGTGCCACCCTTGTACGAATAGAACGTGACGACCTTGCCGTCGCGGCCGTCCGTCATGCTGGTTCCCCCGTGATCCTGGGCAGGGTCGAGTCGGCGCCCTTGGGCAGGAACACCGGTGCGTTCCGGCGGTACGCGGTGCAGGCCTGGTCGATGATGGACGGCATCCGTTCGACCAGGCGGTCGGCGTCGCGCAGCAGCGTGATCCGGCTGCGGGCCACCCCGGCCGTGACGAGGGTATCGGCCACGGTGGCGTGCAGGGTGGCGCCGCGCGCGGCGTACTCGGGATCGGAACGGTCGGCCACCAGCAGCACGGTCGCCCACTCGGGGATGCGCCCGGCCAGCCCGGCCAGCCGTTCCGCACCGTCGGGGGCGGCAGCCGTCCACGGGTCGATCAGCACCAGCGCCGCGCCCTGCCCGAGCTCGGCCAGGTCGCCCGGCCGGTCGATGATGCGGGTGGGCTGGCCGAGCCGTTCGGCCACATTGGCGACGTACTCGGCGACCGGGAAGTGCTGCAGGTCCCGGTACGGGGTCCAGGCGCGCGCCGTCGTGCCGTAGGACCCGGCCGAGCGGCCCGCCGGCAGGTCGGCCCGCCCCGGGGCGAGCACGGCCACGGTGAAGACGATCTCGCTGGCCGCGGTCGGTTCCGCGCTGACCTCGTCGATGGCGACGGCCAGGGGGGCAGGGCGCGGGGCGTCGGCGGCCAGGGTGACGATCCGGTAGGCCAGCCGCCGGACGATCGTGCGGTACTGCCGGCGGTAGAGGCTGAGCCTCGACATGGCCTGCAGGCCCTCCTCGGCGTACTCGGGAATGCCCGCGCCGAGCCGCAGCGCCGCGCCCTTCTCGCGCTCGTGCTCCCAGGGCGGCCAGGGCACCCAGAGCACCGGCACCAGGAAGCGCTCGGCCATCGCCGGGTCGGCGTAGCGGCTGATGAACGAGGCCCGCTCCCGCAGCGGCCACGACTTGTTGAAGTACCCCGGAGACAGCAGCGAGACGAAGACGTCGGTGCTGCTCAGCACGTCGGCCAGCGCGGTCTTCCAGTCGGCCATGGGCTGCACGAGGTCGTCGTAGTAGCCGACGGGGGTGCGCCGGTCGGCGCCGACCAGCCGGGCCACCTCGGCCGACAGCTCGGTGAACAGCTGGCCGGCCCAGTGGTCGGTGTCGGGACGGTCGTCGGCGCGCAGCCGCACCGAGTGGCCGTAGCTGAGGTAGAAGTAGTAGCGCGGCTGCGTCATCGGCCACCCCTTTCGAAGGTGGTGCGCAGGTCACCGGGCCCGGGCACGTGCAGCGGCTCGACCCGGTAGTGCCGGCGGACGCGTTCGACGTGCTGCGCGATGCGCCAGACGATGGCCTGGTAGATCGGTTCCTTGCCGGTGCGCAGCAGGCCCAGGAGCCCCTCAGCCTGGTAGTCGGCGCGGAAGTCGTCGCGCAGCCGGGTCGGCATGAACAGGTTGACGCCGGCGACGGCCGGCGGCAGCGGATCGGTCAGCGGCGTCCACAGCACGGGGACCATCGCGCTCTCGTCGTGCGCCGCGGGGCCCTGCCGGGGCACCACCTGCCGGCGCGAGAACAGGTCCCATTCCCGCGCGCACCATTCGCTGCCCGACAGGTACGGGCTCGAGAGCAGACAGATGAAGACCTGGCAGGTGCCGGCCGCGTGCAGCAGCCGCCGCTCCCACAGTTCGCCCCCGCCGCGGGTGACGTCGAGGAAACCCGGGTCGCGCCCGGGCACCGAGCCGATCAGGTTGTTGACGTCCTCGGTGAGGTCGTCGAAGAAGCGCATGACGAACCGGTTGGCCTCGCGCGGCGGGCCGGCCCCGAACGCCGGCGGATCGGGCCGCCAGTAGCTCAGGAAGAAGACCGGCGCCGCGGGATCCTCCCGCTCGGCCGCCTCTGCCACGCTCACATCCTGTGCCACAAGACGCTCAGTCAACCATGTGATCGCAACCTCCACGAGGGACAGTGGCGGATCAGGCGCCCCAGCCGTTCACGGTGTCGGCCATGCGGGCCACGAAGCGGGACCCGGCCGGGGTGAGGCGGTCGCCGGAGCGCAGCGCGTCGATGGCTTCGGCGGTCCAGTCGCGGTACATCCGGAACAGCTCGCGGTTGTCGCGGCGCCGCCAGATGTCGGCCACGGCCAGATGGGCGTACGCCCCCTGCAGGGCCGCCTCGACCGGGCGGGGGTCGGACCGCCAGCCGACGCGCAGCCGCTCGGCCACGGCGTCCTCGGGCACCAGGTCGATCAGGTCGAGCACCGCGCCCAGCTTGGTGTGCTGGAACTCGTGGACGAGCAGCACGGCCACCGCGGCCGGGTCGTCGGCGCGGGCCAGCCCGAGGGCGCCGAACGCGTGCCGCGATGTGGCGCTGCGCAGGGTGCCGTCGGGCGCGGGAGCCAGCGGGACGATCGCCCGCACGCCCTGGCGCAGACCGCCGAGCTGCTCGGGGGCGTCGGCGGCGAGGTGGCCCCAGGCCCGCTCGAGCACGGCCGACCAGCCGCCGGCGGCCTCGGCGTCGAGGTGCCCGGCCGCGGCGTGCTCCAGGCGGTCGCGGTAGGGGTCGGCGTCCTCGAGCAGGATCCGCGCGCCGTCGACCGTGACCCACCGGGCGGCGTGCCAGCCGTTCCGGTTCCCCGGCACCTGCGTCCGGCCGCCGGGCCAGCGCAGCGTGAACCCGCCCGGCCCGGGGACCACCGTGACCTCGGCCGCCGGCGCGGCGAAGAACCCGACTGTGGGCAGGTGGATGCGCCCGCCGTGGGCCCGCACCGGCACCTCGACCTCGATGCCGGCCCGCACGGCGACGGCCGCCGCGATCGCGGCCGCCCAGTCCGGGTCGCAGTCCGACCCGCCGCCGTCGAGGCAGCTGACCGCCCACGACCGCACGAACGGATGCCGCAGCACCTCGTCGAAGACCTCGGGCGCGCGCCGTTCCAGCTCGGCCAGCAGCTGCCCGCCGGCCGCCGTCTCCCCCACCACCTCGCCCAGCAGGGCCCGGTTGACGGCCAGCTCGGCGTCGGCCAGCAGCGCGACCGTGGCCGCGTCGCCGTAGCCGTAACCCAGACCGTCGAAGGCGTCCGCCGGGAGCGCGCCGAGGTCGCCCGCGACCGGACCGGGATGCTCGTTGATCGCGATGATGAGCTCCTTCAGGTCGTCGCAGTACACCGAGGGGTTGTCGAAGCCGTTGCGCGCGCTCCAACGGTGGGCGGTCAGGCCGCCGCCGCACTGGCCCACGACCTCGCAGGCCCGGCAGGTGGCCGACAGCGCCGCCAGTCCGGACCGGCGGCGGCGCATCGCGGGCAGCTCGGTCACGTCGTCGGCCGATGCGTCGAACACGGTCAGCCCGGTGGCGCCGCCGCCGGGCTCGGTGGTCTTCATCGAGTCGGGTTCCTCCCACGCCCCGTCCGTCTCGATCACCACCACGTCGCCGTCGTCCAGGCCGACCGCCTCGGTGCCGGACGGGCCGCCCAGGCCCAGGGACCGGATCGAGTCGAACAGCCGGACCGGGACCGGGCGGCCGTCGGCGGCCCAGCGCTCGTGGAAGGCGCGCAGCCACGAGCCCACCGGCGCCGGGGGCTGATCCCAGGTGGCGTGCGGCAGCAGCAGGTCGACGCGGGGCGGGCGCTCGGCCAGCAGCGCCTCGTAGACCGCCTCGGGCTCATTGGCCGGGTCGACCGTGCACAACAGACCGGCGTAGAGCGGGCGGTACCGGGGCCGGCGCAGCAGTTGCAGGGCATCGAGCACCCGCGTGTGGCTGGAGGCGCCGTTGCGGTAGCGCCGGTGCCGGTCGTTGTCGGCCCGGCCGCCGTCGAGCGACACCCCGACCCGCACCTGGTGCTCGAGCAGCAGCTCGCAGGTCGCGGCGTCCAGCCGTACGCCGTTGGTCTGCATCCGCAGGTCGAGCTCGCACACACTGGTGATCGTGCCGCGCAGCTCCTCGAGGACGCCGCGCAGCCGCCGGACGCCGAGCAACAGAGGCTCGCCGCCGTGCAGAACCACGCCCACCCGGGCCAGGCCGTGCCGCGCGGCGTGCTGGGCGATGCGGCCGGCCGCGGCGCGCACCGTCTCCGGCGCCATCGCGACGGGCCGCCCGCGCCAGGACTGGTCGGCGTGCTCGTAGATGTAGCAGTGATCGCACGCGAGATCGCAGCGGCTGTGGACCTTCAGCACGAAGTGGCGCAGCGGGCGCCACAGGCCGTCCACCTGAGGGTCAGATCCCCGACGAGAAGGGCGTCACCTCGGAACGGTCCCTGGACCGATCCAGCTGGACTATGCGCCGCACGATGGTCGCGGAGGCGGCGCGTCCGATCTGGTCGATGGGGCTCCGGCGGGCCTCGTCGAGCGGGCGCGGAGCGGGTGATTTCGCGGTAGGCAGCGGCACGTCACGTCCCCCAGATCCCGGGCTTCAGGCACCCGAAGCATAGACAACACCTGAGGTCATGTCACGGGCACGCTCAGTGCCGACTGGAGCCCAGCACGCGATAGACGGAGGTCTTCTCGAGGACGCGCGGCTCTTCCACATCGCCGTCGCACAGCAGGGCCACCGGCTGGCGGGGCAGCCCGGAGACCGTATCCGGCATCCAGCCGACGACCAGCCAGACCTTGTCGTCGGCCGGAGAGGCGCCGAGTTCGCGCAGATAGAGCGGAAAGTGCTGCGGGATCACGCCTACCGACGCTACAGCTTCTCCCGGGCCCGGCGGCGAAGTTTCACCGTGTTGTCCGAGCGTTCGTGCGCGACCCCGTCGATGATGTGCTCGCGCGGGTGCACCTCGGACAGCAGCACGTCCCAGCCCTCGTCCAGCTCGAGCCGTTCGATCACCTGGTCCGGCCCAGGCAGGTCGGGCGCGTTCTGGTGCTCGGGGCGGCGCACCGGCCCGGTGTCCATGTGCCCCTCGATCAGCAGGATGCCGCCCGGCGCCACCGCGGCCGCCGCCCGGCGCAGGATGCTCTCCCGGTCGAACGCGCCCCAGAAGTGCAGGAACTGCGCGCTGACCAGGTCGTACGTCCCGTCCGGGAAGTCGTTGAGCAGGTCGTGCTTGCGCCACTCGACGCTGACCCCGGCATCATCGGCGTGCTCCTGGGCCCGGGCGAGAGCCACCCCCGAGATGTCCACGGCGGTCACCCGCCAGCCCCGCTTCGCCAGCCAGATCGCGTCGCCGCCCTCGCCGCACCCCAGGTCGAGGGCCGTGCCGGGCGGCAGGTCACCGACCTCGCGCACCAGCACGACATTCGGCTTGCCGCTCCAGATGTGGGTGTTCTCGTGGTACCGGGCGTCCCACGCTTGTTCGTCGCTCATGCGCCCAGCCTGCGGCACACCCCGGAACACGCCAACCAAACTTGCCGGAACGGCAAGGTCACCCGGCGCGGCGGCGGGCCCGTCGCGCCGCCAGCTCGTCGCCGGCGGCCGGCTCGGGCTCGGCGCCGAGCGGCACCGGGCCGCCCGCGGGCTCGGCCGGCAGGTGGGACAGCGAACCCTGGATCTCCTTGAAGGCGCCGCCGATGGCGATGCCGAACACGCCCTGACCGCCCTGGAGCAGGTCGACGACCTCTTCCGGCGAGCGGCACTCGTAGACCGTGGTGCCGTCGGAGATCAGCGTGATGCCGGCCAGGTCGTCGACGCCGCGCGAGCGCAGCGCCTCGATCGCCCGGCGGATGTTCTGCAGCGAGACCCCGGCGTCGAGCAGGCGCTTGACCACCTTGAGGACCACGAGGTCGCGGAACGAGTAGAGCCGCTGGGTGCCCGAGCCCGACGCGTCGCGGATGCTCGGGACCACGAGCGTCGTACGCGCCCAGTAGTCGAGCTGGCGGTAGCTGATGCCCACCGCCTGACACGCCGTGACTCCGCGATATCCGACCGAGCCGTCCTCGCCGACGAGGGGACCATCTTGTTCAAGAGGCTGCTCGTGCACGCGACCACCTCCCCGCTGCGCGGTGCCGCCGCTTCACCTGGACTTCACGAGCGTATATCTCAGCGCCCGCGGAAACAGAGAAGTAACGCGGCGACACGCCGCGCGGGAGCGAGGCAGTTGTCGATCACTCAGGTGGTTTCTGGCCGCTTCTGATCAGACGCGAAGATCGACAGCGAGGATCAGCCGGCGAAGTCTTCGGGGCGCACCTGGTCGAGGAACTCGCGGAACTTCTCGACCTCGTCCTCCTGCTCGTCGGGGATGACGATGCCGGCCTCGGTGAGCACCTGCTCGGCGCAGCGGATCGGCGCGCCGACCCGCAGCGCGAGCGCGATCGAGTCGCTCGGGCGGGCCGAGACCCGCACGTCCTCACCGATCAGCAGGTCGGCGTAGAAGACGTTGTCCTTGAGCTCGGTGATCTCGACCGCGGTCAGCGGCGCCTCGAGCGCCGTCAGGATGTCGCGCAGCAGATCGTGTGTCAGCGGCCGGGCCGGTTTGACACCCTGTTGCTCGTACGCGATGGCGGTCGCCTCGACGGCGCCGATCCAGATGGGCAGGTAGCGATCGCCGTCCACCTCCCGCAGCAGGACGATCGGCTGGTTGCTGGGTAGCTCCACCCGAACTCCGACCACGCTAAGCTCGCGCACAGCCCCGCCTCCGTGTCGTTCTCGCCCCGCATTTGCACCTCACCTGCACGTTACACGCACGGAGTGAGCTTCCCACCGCTGCGGCATACCCCTAAAAAGCGCCTCAACGCCCGAGTTCGCCGCGCAGTCCGGCCCGGACCAGAGCGGCGTGCAGACGCTGCGAGAGCGCCTGCAGTTCGCGGGCGGTCTCGTTGGCCCGGGCACGCGCCGCCGGGTCGCTCTGCCGCACCAGAGGCGCCAGCAACTGCGTGAACAGGCCGACCTCGCGGTCCGAGGCGGCCCGGAAACCTCGCAGGTGGCGCAATTCCAGCCCGTACCGGGTCAGACCGACGACCACCTCGACGATGACCACGGCGTCGCCGTCGTACCATCCCGGCGGCCGCGCCGTGACCAGGCCCATCCGCTCGAGCTCGTCGAGCACCTCGGCGGAGGCGCCCGTGCGTTCCATCACATCCTCCCGGGGAACCCGGGTGTCGGACGGATCGGCCGCCTTCTCGGCGCCCACGGCGACCAGAGCCGGGCGGCTGGGCGCCACCGGCTCGGACTCCATCTGTTCCAACTGCTCGCGGATGACCCGCAACGGGAGGTACTGGTCGCGCTGCGCCGTCAGCACGAAACGCAGGCGCGCGATGTCGTTCCACGAGTACTTGCGGTACCCGGAGGCGGTGCGCTGGGGATCGACCAGACCCTCCGCCTCCAGGAACCGCAATTTGGAGATCGTGGTGTCGGGGAACTCGGTGCGCAGATGGGCCAGCACCTCCCCGATGCTCATCAGCGCTTGCTCACGCCCGCCCTGGGGGCGCGAGGCCCCCGGGTCGCGTGCCGCCGCCCCCGACGCGTTCACTGCTAGTTGCCCTCTCCCTCGGGCCGCGGGCCGGCGATGAACACCAGCCGGAACTTGCCGATCTGGACCTCGTCGCCGTTGCTGAGCGTGGCCGCCTCGACCCGCTCGCGGTTGACGTACGTGCCGTTCAGCGAGCCCACGTCGCGCACCGTGAAGGTGCCGCCGTCGCGGTGGAACTCGGCGTGGCGGCGGGACACCGTCACGTCGTCGAGGAAGATGTCACTGTCAGGATGCCGTCCACTTGTCGTCACGTCGTGGTCGAGCAGGAAGCGTGCACCCGCATTGGGACCCCGGCGCACCACCAGCAGCGCCATCCCGGGCGGGAGCGAGCCGGACATACGGCTCGGCACCACGTCGGTGTCGGGACCCTCGAGCACCTCGTCGAGGGCTCCGAGGTTCAGCGTGGACGTGACGTCGAGTGGGGGGAACTCGTCGTCTGGGCGCGTCATGGACCACCTCGCGGATCAGTTGGTCGTCGCCTCGCGGCACGGGTCTCCCCCGCCGCAGCCGGAAGGCTTGGACGCACGACTATCGGTTTTCTATAGGCATAA
Organism: Paractinoplanes hotanensis; assembly: GCF_023717965.1. Taxonomy (NCBI): domain Bacteria; kingdom Bacillati; phylum Actinomycetota; class Actinomycetes; order Micromonosporales; family Micromonosporaceae; genus Paractinoplanes; species Paractinoplanes hotanensis. Next base: position 105,118 of record NZ_JAMQOL010000029.1, read on the forward strand.
CAAACGTGGTGCCCCGCGAGCCTAGTCAGCGCCAATATCGCGGGGCAACCGGACACACTGACTTGCGTCAGCTCTCCGTCAAAGCTTTGTATGCGTTCGCGTCAAGCAGCTGCGCGACCGCATCCGGATCGGCCGGCGCGATTTCCACCAGCCACCCGGCCGCATAGGGCTCGGCGTTGATGAGCTCCGGCTCGTCGCCCAGCGAAGCGTTCTTGGACACGACCGTGCCGGAGATCGGCGCGTAGAGCTCGGAGACGCTCTTGGTCGACTCGACCTCGCCGAACGTCTCGCCCGCCGTCACCTCGGCGCCCTCCTCGGGCAGGTCGACGAAGACGATGTCGCCCAGCGCGTCCTGCGCGAAGTGGGTGATGCCCACGCGCACGGGCCCGCTGCCGTCTCCGGCCACCCACTCGTGTTCAGCCGTGTACCGCAGGTCCTCAGGAATCACGCGTTCTCTCCCGTTTTTATCAATCCCCGGCGCACCTTTCAGGACGCCGGCCGTGCGTATTGCAATGTCGTGGCGTCACGCACCGCGGTCACTTCGACCAAGGTCCGTTGTTCCAACGTCACGCTACCGCCGCCGGAGTTCACCGACGCGACCACCCCGCCGGGGATCTGCAACGCGGTCTGCATGACCTGAGGCACCCCGATCACGGTCAGCACGTACGGCCCGGGCAGCTGGTCGCCGTCCACGATGATGCCGCCGCCCTCGGCGTCCACGAAGTAGCTGGACGCCACGATCCGGACGGCCTTGCCCCCGGCCCCGGCGATCTGCATGACCTCGCCGCCGGCGCCGCGCAGCTCCTGCACGGTGTTGAGGATCGCCGAGGCCTTCACCCCGTCGATCACGATCCGCAGACCCGGCCCGCGGCCGGCGACCGTGCCGGCCAGCAGTCCCAGCTCGTCGGCCCGCTTCTCGGCCTCGGCGAGCGCCGCCTGGCGGCCCGCCACCCCGGAGGTCAGCTGGCGCTGGCTGGTCTCCAGGGCGCTGATCTCGCTCTGCAGCCGGCTGTCGCGCGCCTCCAGATCGCTCAGGATCCGGACGAGATCCTCCTGCCGGGCGCTGGCCAGCCCGTCGTCGCCGTCGTTGCTGCGCAGCTGCACCACCAGCGTGAACCCGAACAACGCCAGCAACGCCAGGATCAGCAGGCCCGCAGGACTCGACGGGCGCTTGCCGAGCAGGCGCAGGATGCCCGCCTTCGGTGGCGGAGCTTTTTCTGGTACGACTTCTGGCCGCTCAGCCCTCGGCGGTGCGTCCCCCCGCAGGTCGTCACCCGCCGCTGCGTCCATCGGCGCACTCTCGTGCATGTCACGGGTCGTCGCCGCCGTGGGCATGTCGTCCGCCGGCGCCGTCGTGGGCGGTGGATTCACGCGTGCGTCGTCGGCCGGTGTCGCCGTGGGCGGGATGGCCTCGGCCGGTGTCACCGGTTCGGGTGACGGCGCCGGCAGGGACAGCCGCCGCGTCGGCCCGTCGAGATCGACCGTCGTCGGGTCGAGCAGGGCCTTGCGCGGCGTCTCCACCGTCGGCCCCTCGCTGTCGGCGCCCAGCAGCTGGGTGACCTCGTCGGCCTCGTTCTCGACGGGCAGCGGCCGGCGACCGGCCGTGGGCATGCCCGGCTCGGCGTCGTGGTCGTGGTCGTTCTTGTCGGTCATGCCACTCACGCCCGGAACAGGTGCCGGCGGATCGCCGCCACATTGCCGAAGATGCGGACGCCGAGCACGACGACGACGCCGGTGGACAGTTGCGTGCCCACCCCGAGCTGGTCGCCGAGATAGACGATGAGGGCCGCCACCAGCACGTTCGAGATGAACGAGACGACGAACTGCTTGTCGTCGAAGATGCCGTCGAGTTTGGCCCGCACCCCGCCGAACACCGCGTCCAGGGCCGCCACCACCGCGATCGGCAGGTACGGCGCCAGCTCGGGCGGCACGGTGGGATGGAACACGATGCCCAGGGCGACACCGGCTATCAGGGCAAGTACGGCGATCATCGGCCGCCTTCCGACGATGGGCGGGACGACCCGGCCGGGGTGGACGGCGAGCCGGAGGGAAAGGTGGAGGGTGCGGACGGCGGGGCCGACGGCGCGACGGACGGTTCGGCGACCCGCAGCTTGAGCTCGGTCGCCGCCTCCAGCCGCAGGTCCTCGGCCGGGCGGGCGTCGAACGACATCCCGTACTTGGCCGCGAGCTGCTCGAAGAACCGGCCCGCGTAGCTGTCGTGGAAGTCGCGCGCGAGCTCGTCGGGGCCGATCGCCGACACCTCGTACGGCGTGGTGACGGGGCTCAGGTCGACCAGGATCGCCTCACCGGCCTGCCGGATCGTCGACGTCGCGGTCAGCCGCTGCCCGTTGACCGCTATCGCCTCGGCCCCCAGCGACCACAGGGCGTTGGCGGCCAGCTGCAGGTCGGAGTCCTTGACCCGGGCCGCGGTGTTGCGCTCGCCGGTGACCGGGTTGATCGGGGTCGGCCCGTCGGCCACGGTGATCTTGGCGCCCGAGCCCCGCACCGGCGCCAGCCCCGTCGCGGCCTCGGTGTCCTCGATCTTCCGGGCCGCCTCGCCGCCGAGTTCGCGTTCCCGCAGCTGCGACACCTCGTCGGCCAGCCGGTCGGCGCGCTCCTGCAGCTCGGTGGTGGTCTCGCGACGGTTCTTGACCTGGTCGATCAGCTCGGCGCGGGCCGTGGTGCGGGCCGGCTCCTCCGCGACGGTCTGCTGATACGCCACGACCAGCAGGAAGCCGAGCACCACGAGGGCGACCGCGAGGGACGCGCTGCGCAGCGCCTTGGGCGTGCCGGTGGGCTCGCCCTCACGCTGCTTGCGGGCCGCGGCGTCGGCGTAGCCGGGGTCGAGCGGGTTGCGGAACAACTCGGTGAGGAAGTCGGGCGCGAAGACCCGCTTCGGCGGCTGCACCTCTTCGCCCTTCTCGCCGGGCGGGTCGGTCATCAGGCCGCCACCCGGGAGGCCCGCACCAGCCGGGTCGCCTGCAGCAGATACAGCACGCCGGCAGCCCAGTACAGCCCGAGGGCCCACCAGGCGAGCCCCCAGCCGAGGGGTCCGGCCCACGGGTCGATCGACGGCACGGCACGGGCCAGCAGGATCACCGGGAACGCCGCCAGCAGCACGAACGTGCCGGTCTTGCCGACGTAGTGGACGGGCGGCGGGCCGTACCCGTGGCGCCGCAGCACCAGCAGCGCGATGCCCAGCACCAGCTCGCGCAGCAACAGAGCGCCGGTCAGCCAGTACGGCACCACGCCGCGCACGGTGAAGCCGATCAGCGTGGCCAGGATGTAGAGGCGGTCGGCGAACGGGTCGAGCAGCTCACCGAGCCGGCTGACCGAGTTCATCCGCCGGGCCACGAAGCCGTCGACCCAGTCGGTCGTGCCGCCGACGGCCAGCACGATCACCGCGGCCACGTCGTGCTGCGGACCGAGCAGCAGATAGAGGAAGAGCGGCACGCCCAGCAGCCGGATGAAGCTGATGACGTTGGGAATCGTCCAGATCCGGTTGGAAGGAGCGGAAACAGTGGACGGCGCAGGCTGCTGCGACATCGCGACTTCCTCTCCCCCTCAGGCGCCGGGCTTCCCGGCCGCATCCCCGGCGAGCCGCACGGCACTGCCCGGATGCATGCGTCCCCCGACGCCCGGACCCCCGACCGGCCACTCGCGGAGCAACTATAACGAGCTTCAGAATCACCGTCGCGGACCCGTCACGTGTCGCACACCGCGTGCGCCGTCCTAGGAACCTAGTTCATTGCTGCCGGACTTCCCAGCGCGGTTGCTCCGGCGTGTCGTTGTGGACGACGACATCGGCCCGCTCGGCCGGGCGGACCGTGTCGAGGTAGTGCTGCTGCGAGGGACGGTACCGGTGGTGGAACCGCCGCTCGACCACCGTCGTCGAGCCGTATTCGGCCTGGTCGCGGATCCGCGCACGGTCGAGCGTGACCTCGAACGAGGTGGACACGAGCAGCCGCAGGTCCCACTGGTCGTCCAGCTCCGGGCGCATGAGGAACACCCCGTCGAACACCAGCACGGCATCCGGCGCGGACTCCCGGAACGGCAGGTTCACCGGGACATCGGTGGCCCGGTCCCGGATCGCCGGCTGATAGCGCCGGTCACCACCGGGGCCGAGCGGTCCGAGCAGCAGCCGGTGCAGGGCGTCGAAGTCGAAGGAGTCCTGGTAGTTGCTCTCGACCGAGAACTCGCCGCGCCGATAGCGCTCGGCCCGGGGCCGCAGGAAGCTGTCGATCGACGTCCGGATCACCTCGCGGCCCCGCGCGCGCAGCACCCCGGCCAGTTCATCGGCCAGCGTGGTCTTGCCCGCCGCGGGCCGTCCGTCGACCGCGACCCGCGCCGGGTGCGGCCGGGTCACCGCTCCGGCGAGGTCGGCCAGGTGGGTGAGCAACTCGTCCCGCGTGCCGCTGATCATGCCGCGCAGCTTAGGTTCCCCGGTAAAGGGTGCCACCGGTTGTCAGGTTTTGCCGCGAGCATGGCTCGCATGGCAGAACAACCTTTGCAGGGCAAGGTGGCGCTCGTCGCCGGGGCGACCCGGGGCGCCGGGCGTCAGATCGCGGTGCAGCTCGGAGCGGCCGGCGCGACCGTGTACGCGACCGGGCGCAGCACCCGGGGCAAGCGCTCGGAGATGGACCGCCCGGAGACCATCGAGGAGACGGCCGACCTCGTCACGGCGGCCGGCGGGCAGGGCATCGGGGTGGCCGTCGACCATCTGGCGCCCGAGCAGGTCGACGCGCTCGTCCGGCGGATCGACCGCGAGCAGGGAAGACTCGACGTGCTGGTCAACGATGTGTGGGGCGGCGATCCGCTGGCCACCTGGCACAAGCCGGTGTGGGAGCAGTCGCTCGAGAAGGGTTTCCGGCTGCTGCGGCTGGCCGTCGACACGCACATCGTCACCGCCCATTACGCGATGCCGCTGCTCATCCGCCAGCCGGGCGGCCTCGTCATCGAGATGGGCGACGGCACGACCGCGTACAACGAGAAGAACTACCGCCTGTCGGTCTTCTACGACCTGGCCAAGTCGAGCGTCAACCGGCTGGCGTTCGCGTGGTCGCAGGAGCTGGCGCCGCACGGCGGAACCGCGGTCGCGCTGACGCCGGGCTGGTTGCGCTCGGAGATGATGCTCGACGGCTTCGGCGTCACCGAGGAGAACTGGCGTGACGCCACCGCCAAGGAGCCGCACTTCGCGATCTCCGAATCCCCGGCGTACGTCGGACGGGCCGTGGCCGCCCTCGCCGGCGACGCCGGCAAGGCCCGGTGGAACGGCAAGTCCGTCTCGAGCGGCGAACTGGCTCAGGTGTACGGCTTCACCGACCTCGACGGCAGCCGGCCCGACGCCTGGCGCTACCTGGTCGAGGTGCAGGACCCCGGCAAACCGGCTGACGTGACCGGTTACCGGTAGAGCGCGCTCGTCTTCTCCGCGGCGGAAGCCATCCGCGACCGCAGTGACGGAGGTGACAGCACCTCGACCTCCGGTCCGAGCCGCAACATGTAGGTGTAGGCCACGTCGAGCGATTCCACGGGGAGCCGGGTCCGGACCCAACCGTCCGGGCCGGGCTCGTCCGTCACCGCCGCTTGCACCGCGACCTCTTCCACCGCGAACCGCAGCAGGCGCAGCCCGTCGGGCGACAGCCGGATCGTGATCTCGTCCCGCAGCATCTGCCGGACGAACTCGACCGCCCGGGCCGCCCAGAACGACGGCAGGTCGAACCCGGGGTCGCGCTCGAACGTCCGCCCGGTCGGCGTCACCTCGGTGATCCTGTCCACACGGTAGGAGCGCAGGCTCTCCCCCACCCGGCCGACCAGGTACCAGACGCCGTTCTTCAACACCAGGCCGTACGGTTCGACCGTCCGCGTCACCTCGTCGTGGCGCTTGTACCGCATGGTGAGTTCCAGGTCCTGCCACACGGCCTGGGCCAGTTCGCCCAGCACGGGCGGTGTCCGCGGGTCGTGGAACCAGCCGGGGGCGTCGAGGTGGAACCGCTGCCCGGCGATCGACGACGCGTCGCGCAACCCGGGCGGCAGGGCCGCCAGCATCTTCAGCTGCGCCGTGCGGGCCGGCTCGCCCAGCCCCAGCTCCCGCGCCGGACCGGGCAGCCCGGCCAGGAACAACGCCTCGGCCTCGGCCCGGGACAGCCCGGTCAGCCGGGTGCGATAGCCGTCGACCAGCTGGTAGCCGCCGGTGCGGCCCTGGGACGCGTAGACCGGCACCCCGGCCGACGACAGTTCGACGACGTCGCGATAGACCGTGCGTTCCGAGACCTCCAGCTCAGCGGCTATCTCGGCCGCCGTCATCGTGCCGCGCGACTGCAGCAGCAACACCAGATTGATCAGTCGCGCGGCACGGATGACGGATCAGCGCCTTCCGCGCCGGGCCCGCACGTAGTCGTCGACCACGTACCGCCCCAGCTCGTCGGCGTCCGGGCTGAACACCCGGCCGCCGTTGCGTTCGGCCACCGCGGCCACGAACCTCTGCAGGCCGTCGTCCTCGCCCAGCATGAAGAAGTTGAGCGTGGCCCCGAAGCGGGTCAGGTGGTCGACCTCATGGATGGTGGCCCGGATCGTCTCGGGCAGCGGCGGCCACCAGAACATGGCCTCGCCGTCCGGTTCGAGGTGGGCCGTGGGCTCGCCGTCGGTCACCACCAGCACCACCGGCTCGGCGCCCGGGTGCCGGCGCAGGTGCCGGCCCGCCAGCTTGAGCGCGTGCTGCAGGTTGGTGCCCTTCTCGGCCGTCGGGTCGATCGCGGCCAGCTGCCCCTGCGACAGCGCGTTGGCGTACTTGCCGAAGCCGATGATCTGCAGCGAATCCTGCGGGAACTGGGTCGCGACCAGGTGCGACAGGGCCAGCGCGGTCTGTTTCATCGGGCCCCAGCGGCCGTCGGCGTACATCGAGTAGGAGAGGTCGACGCAGAGCGCGACCACCGCCGACGCCCGCCGCTCGGTCTCGGCCACCTCGAAGTCGTCGGGCTCGAGGCGTACGGGCAGCACGCCCACGCCGCCCCCGGCTGCCCGCCGCCGTACCGCGTTGCCGATCGTGCGCACCACGTCGAGCGGCTGCTCGTCGCCGAACTCCCAGCGCCGCGACGAGCCGATCAGGTCGCCCGCCGCGCCCGCGTCGCGCAGGTCGTGCTGCCCCTGCTTGCGGCCCGACAGATCGTCGAAGACCTGAGCCAGCGCCGTACGGCCGAGCCGCCGCAGCGCCTTGGGCGAAAGCGTCAGGCCCTCCGAGTCGCGGGTGACCCACCCCTGCCGGCTGAGCTCGCGTTCGAGCTCGCGCAACCGGCGGACGTCGTCGGCCGCGCCCCGGCCGAGCTGGCGCTCGACCATCTCGACGTCCACGTCGTCGAGCGTGGCCCCCGGATGTTCCTGCCCGAGCTGGTCGAGCAGCTCGTCGAGCTCGCCGATCTCGCCGAGGGCGGCCGCCGCGTCGCCGTAGCCCAGATCCTGCGGACCCCGCATGCGCTCGCCGCGACCCCAGTTGAGGTTGGGCCGCAACGCCCGCAGGTTGTCGGTCAGCTCGCCGAGCTGACCGCGCAGCGGCCCGTCGCCCAGCGCCTGGTCCATCAGGCGTGACAGCTCTTCCTGCTGCTGCGGCGACAACGATCGCATCAGCCGCTCGGCCGCCGCGGCTTGGCGGGCCAGGGAGTCGATCAGTTCCTCGACGTTCTTCGGATTCTCCGGGAAGAACTGGCCGTGCTTGGCCATGAACTGCTGGAACGCGTCGGACGTGTCCTCGCCGCGGGCGTGCTTGGCCAGGAGGTCGTTGAGGTCGGACACCATCTCGGAGACGCCCTCGAGGTCGCCCTGCTGCAGCGCCTGCTTCATGCCGGCGAACCGCTGCTCGACCACCTCGCGGCGCAGACCGTCGAGGATCTGCTGGTAGAGCTGCTGGGCCTCGGACGACGCCCACTGGTAGTCGGACAGTTCCTCGACCGCGCGCGACGTCGAGCGCGGCAGGTTGTCGAGCACGGCCTCGCTGAACCGGGCCGCGTCGTCGTCGCGCCGGGTCAGCTCGTCGCGCTCGGCCGCGAGGGCCTGGTCGAGCAGCTGCTGAGCCCGGGTGACGGCGCCGTCGAGGTTGCCCCGGCGCAGCGCCTCGCGGCGGAGCCGGCGGGCCCGGTCGCGCAACGCGTCGAGCCCGCGGCCGTCCTGCGGGCCCCGGCGGACCAGATCACGCAGCACGTCGCGCAGGCTGTCGCCGGCCAGCACGCGCTCGCCGACCTCGTCGACGGCCGCCCGCACGTCGTACGGCGGGGCGAGCGGGTCGGGCCCGTCCCGCCACGCGCCGTACCTGAATCGTCCGGCTCTCACGTCCGCACTCCGCTTCGCTCCGTGCTTCTGCGAGCAAACTTCCTGAGCCGGATGACGGACTCACTTCGTTCGCCCATGCGATCAGCTCCCGTACAGGGTGCGGCCGTCGTCGGTCATCTCCTTGGCCAGCCGCCTGGTCAGGTGGAGCCCCTCGAGCACGAACTCGATGGCCGACGCCGCCTGCCCCGGTGAGGGCGCGTCGCCCAGGCCCAGCCGGTCGAGCACCTTGGCCAGCCCCGGCACCGTGCCGATCTGGCCCAGCAGCTCGTCGGCGCTGACCAGGTCGCCGGTCTCGATGATGGCGCCCTCGGCCACCAGGTCGGTGAAGCCGGACAGGTCGAGACCGGCCAGCCGGTCGCGGAACGTCTCGGCCGTGGCGACCCGCAGCAGGTGGGCGAGCACCTCGGTCTCGCGCCCCTCCTCGCCGCTCTCGAACTCGACCTTGCCGCGCAGCGTGGACGTCACCGAGACCGTGTCGCAGACGCGCGCCACCGCCTCTCTTTCCTGCCGCAGCCCGCTGCGCCGCAACGCGGAAGCGGCCGTGGTCTCGGCGGCCGCGATGGCGAACCGCGCCGAGATGCCCGACCGCGCGTCGACCGCCGGCGACTCACGCACCGCACGCGTGTAGCGGGCCAGCACGTCGATCAGGTGTTCCGGCACGGCGGCCACCAGCGCGGCCTCCTGCCGGATCAGCTCGGTCTCGAGCGACAGGTCGACCGGGTAGTGGGTGCGGATCTCGGCGCCGAACCGGTCCTTCAGCGGCGTGATGATGCGGCCGCGGTTGGTGTAGTCCTCGGGGTTGGCCGAGGCCACGAGCAGCAGGTCGAGCGGCAGGCGGAGCTGGTAGCCCCGGACCTGGATGTCGCGTTCCTCGAGCACGTTGAGCAGCGACACCTGGATCCGCTCGGCCAGGTCGGGCAGCTCGTTGACGGCGAAGATGCCCCGGTTGGTGCGCGGCACCAGCCCGAAGTGGATCGTGTCGGGGTCGCCCAGGGCGCGGCCCTCGGCCACCTTGATCGGGTCGACGTCGCCGATCAGGTCGCCCACGCTGGTGTCGGGGGTGGCCAGCTTCTCGCCGTAGCGCTCGGAGCGGTGCAGCCACCAGATCGGCAGCAGGTCGCCGGTTTCCGCGACGAGCCGCCGGGACGCCGGGGTGAGCGGGTGGTACGGGTGTTCGTGGAGCTCGGAGCCGGTGATGACCGGCGTCCACTCGTCGAGCAGGTCGATCAGGCCGCGGATGAGGCGGGTCTTGCCCTGACCCCGCTCGCCCAGCAGGACCATGTCGTGCCCGGCCAGCAGTGCCCGTTCGACCTCGGGCAGGACGGTGTCGTCGTAGCCGACGATGCCGGGGAAGCGCGGCTCGCCCGAACGCAGGCGGGCCAGCAGGTTGTCGCGCAGCTCTTCCTTGACGGTGCGGAACTCGTGGCCGGAGGCCCGCAGCTCGCCCAGGGTGCGCGGAAGGTCGGAGGGCGGTGTGATCGCGGTTGGTGCATCTGTCACCGCACGAACGCTACTCCGGCCCTGTGACAATCTGCCGCCGCTCGCCCGGCGGGAACAACCGCCGCACCGCGGCCACAACCGCCGCGCGGCGTTCGGCCGTCTCCGGCCGGACCGGGGTGACGCCGGACTGCCCGGCCCAGGCCATGGCGATCTGGTTGACGAACATCAGGATGTCGACGGCGTCCCAGCCCGGGTCCAGCTGACCGTCCGCCTGAGCCTGCCGGAGGGTTTCGATCTTGCGACCCATCGAGACGCGAAGCGGGTTGTCGGCCGGGTCGTCGGCCGGGTCGTCGGCCGGGTCGTCAGCCGGGTCGTCAGCCGCGTCGTCGGCCGGCAGTTCGAGCTGGCCCCACATCATCAGGCGGTACTGCTCCGGGTGCGTCGTGAAGTAGTCGTAGACGCGACCGGCGTACTCGGGAAGGTCCTGCGGGTCGAGCCGGGTGGCCTCGGCGATGGCCGCGAGCTCCTGCGCGGCGACGTGCCGGTAGAGCGCCTCTTTGCCGCGGTAGTAGGCGTAGATGCGCTCCTTGCTGGTGCGCGCCTCTTTGGCGATGCGCTCGACACGCGCGCCGGCGATGCCGTGCCGGGCGAACTCGGCCGTGGCGGCGGCGACGATGCGCTCCTCGGTCGAGTCCATGGTCACAAGATTACGGCCGGCTTGGCTTCTGCGGGATCGCGGGCTAACGTCAAACCGAACCGTTTGGTTTGACTGCTTCTTCAAGGGAGATGACCGTGCAGCAACGCACTCTCGGCACGCAGGGACTCACCGTCTCGGCCCTCGGCTACGGCGCCATGGGCATCAACCTCGCCTACGGCCCCGGCGACGAGCAGCAGGGCATCGCCGCCATCCGCAGGGCCCACGAGCTGGGCGTCACGTTCTTCGACACCGCCGAGCTGTACGGGTGGGGTGAGAACGAGAAGGTCGTCGGCCGGGCCGTCAGGGACTTCCGCGACGACATCGTCATCGCCACCAAGTTCGGCTTCACCCACGACTTCGGCTTCGACAGCCGCCCGTCGCACATTCGTGAGGTCGTGGACAACAGCCTGCGCTACCTGGGCGTGGACACGATCGACGTGCTCTACCAGCACCGCGTCGACCCCACCGTGCCGATCGAGGACGTGGCCGGCACGGTCAAGGAGTTCATCGACGCCGGCAAGGTGAAGTACTTCGGGCTCAGCGAGGCCGGCCCGTCCACCATTCGCCGGGCCCACACGGTGCAGCCGGTGTCGGTGCTACAGACCGAGTACTCGCTGTTCGAGCGCGACGTCGAGCAGCTGTTCCCGACGCTGCGCGAGCTGGGCATCGGGTTCGTCGCCTACTCGCCGCTGGGCCGGGGCTTCCTCACCGGCGCGGCCCAGCCGGCCGCGGCGTACGACGAGAGCGACATGCGCCGCCACGACCCGCGCTGGCAGCCCGGCAACTACGAGAAGAACCTCGACGCCGTACGGCGCCTGGGCGATCTCGCCGCCGGCCGGGGCGCCACCGTCTCGCAGCTCGCCCTGGCCTGGCTGCTGGCCCAGGGCGACGACATCGTGCCCATTCCCGGCAGCCGCAGCGCGGCCCGGGTCGAGGAGAACCTCGCCGCCGCCGGCCTGTCGCTGTCCGCGGACGACCTCGCTGCGATCGCCGAAATTCTGCCGTCCGGCGGGGTGGGCGCCCGGTACGCGGGCGATATGACGCCGACCTGGGTCTAGTTTCGGTGTGTGCCACGCCCTTGGCAGCGCCGGGTCGGGACGGCAGGCTGGCGGCATGACTGTGGTGCGACGGTACGTGGCCTTCAGCGACGACCCGGCCGGCGGCAACCCCGCCGGCGTGGTGCTGGACGCGGCCGACCTGGACGACGCGACCATGCTGAAGATCGCGGCCGACGTGGGCTACTCGGAGACGGCGTTCGTGACGAGGACCCTGGCCGAGCGGCACCACCGGGTGCGGTACTTCAGCCCGCTCGCCGAGGTCCCGTTCTGCGGCCACGCCACCATCGCCACCGCGGTGGCCCTGGGCCCTGGCGAATACACGTTCACCACCAGGGCGGGTGAGGTGCCCGTCGTGGTCGCGGACGGCCGGGCGACCCTGACCAGCATCGCCCCGACCATCGACGAGCTGCCCGGCTCCACCCTGGCCGCGTTGCTCACCGCCCTGCGCTGGTCGGCGGACGACCTCGACCCGGCCCTGCCCCCGCAGGTCGCCTACGCCGGCGCCTACCACCCGATCATCGCCGCCAACTCTCGCGAGCGGCTCGCCCGCCTCGACTACCACTTCGACGCGCTGAAGAGCCTGATGGAGGCGCGCGGCTGGACCACGATCCAGCTGGTCTTCCGCACCGGCGACGACAGCTTCGACGTCCGCAACCCGTTCCCGGTCGGCGGAGTCGTGGAAGACCCGGCTACCGGGGCGGCTGCGGCGGCGCTCGGTGGTTATCTGCGGGCGTTGCGGCTGGTGGGGCCGGATGCGACCTTGCATCTGCGTCAGGGCGATGACCTTGGGCGGCCCAGTCGGCTGACTGTCACGCTGGTTGCTGGGGATCCAGGGGTCCGGGTCAGTGGGGGTGCTGTGGCGCTCGATTAGGGGCCGCTTCCGGCGCTGCCGTCTCCTGGGGGCGGGCCTGGCGTCCGTAGCGGTTCAGTGAGCGTCAGGTGCGGTCGTTTTGTGGCCAGGCGAGTGGCGCCGTAGTGGGGGCGGGTGCCGCCAGAGCTGCTGTCTCGCGGTGGCTGGAACGCTTGCCAGGCCCTGGGCGTCGTGGTCGCGGTTACTGCCGCCGGTTGCGGTCGTTCTGTGCCGGGCGGCTGACCAGGCTAGCGGAGCCGCGGTTGGCGTGAGTGCCGCCAGCTGCTGTCTCGCGGTGGCTGGGACGTCTGCCAGGCCCTGGGCGTCGTGGTCGCCGTTGCTGCCGCCAGTTGCGATCGTCTTGCGGGCGAGCGGCGCCGTGGTCGGGGTGGGTGCCGCCAGTTGCGGTGTCGCTGTGGCCGGGCGGCTGACCAGGCGAGCAGCGCCGTGGGTGCCGCCAGATACGGTCTTCGGTGGATGGGCGGCTGGCCAGGCCCTGGACGTCGTGGTCACTCTCACTGCCGCCAGTTGCGGTTGTTCTATGACCGGGGAGCGGCGCCGTGGGTGCCGCCAGATGCGGTCTTCAGCGGCTGGGCGGCCCGCCAGGCCACCGGCGTCGTGGTCGCTGTCACTGCCGCCAGCTGCGGTTGCTCTATGGCCGGGCGACTGACCAGGCGAGCGGCGCCGTGGTCGGGGCGAGTGCCGCCAGTTGCGGTGTCGCTGTGGCCGAACAGCTGACCGGGCGAGCGACGCCGCGGCTGGCGTTGGTGCCGCCAGCTGCGGTTTTCGGTGGCCGGGCAGTTCGCCAGGCCACCGGCGTCGTGGTCGCCGTCGTTGCCGCCAGTTGCGGGTCTCGATTTGGCCAGGCGGCTCGGCAGGCGAGGGGCGCGTGGTTGGGGTGGGTGCGGCCAGCCGCAGTCTTCGGCGGCTGGGCAGCCTGCCGGCCAGGGGCGCTGCGGCTGGCTCGCGGCCGCCAGTTGCGGTCGGGCTGATCGCCGCGCCCGGAGTGGCGCCGCCGCCCTCACTGCCGCCTGTTGCGGGTCTGCAGGTGGGGCGGCTTGTTGTTGGGCTTGCGGGCGCTGCGGTGGCCTTGCCGTCGGGCGGTTTCGCTGAGTGCGACGAGATGGCAGGTTGGCGGGAGTCACTTCCGCCGGAGGAAGACTGGCAAGCCGTCGTTGCCGCGTTGTCAACAGCCTCGGGAGGCGGCGGGGAGACCTTGTCAGCTGGCGGCTGCGGCTGCGGCTGCGGCTGCGGCTGCGGCTGCGGCTGCGGCTGCGGCTGCGGCTGCGGCTTTTTCGGCGGCCCGGCCATGGTGGACGATGAGGCGGGAAGGTCGCGCGGCTCGGCGTTCTCGGCGGCGCGGCGCGCACGGCGGAGGTAAGCGGCCTTGGCGGCATGGCGTTGCTGCAGGCCCCACGCGCGGTGACGCTCGTGCTCTCGGCGGAACTCGTCGCCCGCGGGAGACCAGTTTCGGGCCTTGGTGCGGTCGCGCATTTTCGCCAGTTCCACCGTGTTGAACAACTGTAACTGCCGCATGCCTACATTCTCTCGCATACGGCCGACAAAAGCCCGCCCCAATCGGCAACCGATCATGCCAAATTGTCTTCGCCGATCAGCACGCGCAGCATTTAATTCTGCATCGAGGTAGACTCGGAGTAGGCCGCCGCAATGCCGATAAACATGTCTTGAGCTGCACGCCCGCCAGGGACAACTACAGAGTTTCGGCAGCCGGCCTCGCACTCGCTGAGAGCCAATTGATACTCACATGTTGACACGCGCGCTAGGCGCTAAGCGTAATTGCTCGCTACGGAAAACCAGACACAGATCAATCCTACGACCATTAGAAAATGCGCCCCGAGGAACGCCTGTTGAGACCAGCTTAAGGAGGCGTGCCATTTCCCTCCTCAACTGGCGGCAGCCACGCCAGCCACGACGCTCCACGCCTGGCGAGCCGCCCAACCACCCAACACCGCAACCGG